>JAUTWX010000549.1 GCA_030838385.1 Acidobacteriaceae bacterium | reverse complement strand
GGTCTAAGCAGTTGAAGGTAAAAGGGTTACTGGGGCTCCTCCGGTACCGGAGGGGGGAGGGGGAGGGAGTAACGTGACCGTCTGGCATTAGCTGCCAACCTTCACTCGCCGCTCACGATCCAGCCGCCGCCCACCACCACATTCTCCCGATAGAAGACCGCCGCCTGTCCCGGTGTGACGGCGCGTACCGGCTCATCGAAGGTAGCGGTCACCTCGTCCGCTCCGGTCTTCTCGATGGTTGCGAGCGCAGGCTCGTGGCGATGCCGGACCTTGATGCTGACCCGCATCGGCGCGGTGAGATCGGGAACGGAGATCCAGTTGAGCTGGCGAGCGACCAGCGTGCGGCTGAGCAGTTCGTCCTCACTGCCGATAGTGACGCGATGACTCTCCGGATGGATCGAGAGCACGTAGAGCGGCGAGGGTGATGAAACTCCGAGCCCCTTGCGCTGGCCGACGGTGAACTGGTGAATGCCCTCGTGGCGTCCGGCAACTGTGCCTGCCGTAGTGACGAGTTCGCCGCGCGAGTCCGGCATGCTCTCGCCCTGCTCGTCAAGATAGGCGTCGATGAAGCGCTTGTAGTCGCCGCCCGGAATAAAGCAGATCTCCTGCGAGTCGGGCTTGGTGGCGATGCCCAGATCGTAGGCGCGCGCCTGCTCCCGCACCTCGGGCTTGGTGTAGCCGCCGAGCGGAAAGAGCGTGTGGGCGAGCTGCTCCTGCGTCAGCCCGAAGAGGAAGTAAGTCTGATCCTTGCTCGCGTCCGCAGGCCGCTTCAACAGCCAGCGGCCGCTGGCCTCGTCGTACTCGTTGCGAGCATAGTGGCCGGTCGCGATCAGCTCCGCACCGATCTGCCGCGCGGTCAGCAATAGCTGATCAAACTTGAGATGGTTGTTGCACAGGCTGCAGGGAATCGGCGTGCGCCCAGCCAGGTACTCGGCGACGAATGGCTTCACCACCTCGCGCTCAAAGCGCTCCTGGTGATTGACCAGGTAGTAGGGAATGCCCAGGCGCTCGGCCACGCGCCGCGCATCGTAGACATCGTCCACGGAGCAGCAGCGCCCCTGCACCTCTTCCGGCATGCCCTCGCGCCCAGCGAGACGGCGCTGGTTCCAGAGCTGCATGGTGAGCCCGATGAGCGTGTGCCCCTCGGTCTGCAGCATGGCGGCAACGGTCGAAGAGTCGACGCCACCCGACATGGCGACGGCGATCACGCGCGGCGTCATCGTGGCAGTGGGCTTCACCCGGTTCGAATTGGCTACTATATCGGTCACAAAATCGTGCCTTATATCGAGCTTCCCGCTGCGGCCTCCGCGCCTCTCGCGGAGCTCTTGTATATCGGCGAGAGCTCTCGCAGCCGAGCGACGGCCGCCGGAACCAGCGCCAGCGCGAAATCAACGTCATCGTCCGTTGCGCTCGTGTCCAGGCTGAAGCGCAGGCTCGCGCGCGCCCGCTCCGGCAGCACGCCCATCGCGGTCAGCACGTGGGAAGATTCGCTTGCTCCAGACATACAGGCCGACCCGCCGGATAGCGCAAGTCCTTTCAGGTCCAACGCAATGACAAGCGCCTCGCCCTCCAGATGGTCGAACCAGAGGTCGGTTGTGTTCGGCACCCGCGGCGAGCCCCCACAGTACACGCCGATCTCATCCACGCGCGCCAGGAGGCCTTGCTCCAGGCGGTCACGCAGCGCGGCGAGCCGGACAGGACAGTCGTCCGCGACGAAGGCCTGCGCCATCTCTGCGGCATGTCCCAGCCCGACGATGCCGGGCAGATTCTCTGTTCCAGCGCGGCGCTGCCGCTCCTGCGGTCCGCCGAAGAGCAGCGGCTCCAGGTGCGTGCCCCGCCGGATGTACAGTGCGCCGGTGCCCTGCGGCCCATGGAGCTTGTGGCCGGAGATGGTCAGCAGATCGCAGCCGATCGCCGTCACATCGATCGGCACCTTGCCTGCAGCCTGCACCGCATCGGTGTGGAAGTACACATCGGCTTCCTGCGCGATGGCGCCGATCTCAGCCACCGGCTGCAGCGTGCCGATCTCGTTGTTGGCCATCATCACGCTGATGAGCTGAGTATTCGGCCGAAGGGCACGGCGTACGTCGGCGGGATCAACCGTCCCTGACGCATCGACGGGCAGAAACGTGACCTCGATGCCGCGATCGCGCAGCCGCTCCGCCGTATGGAGGACGGCATGGTGCTCGATCGCGCTGGTGATCAGATGGTCACCCGGCTTTAGCAGGCCAGTCAGGGCCAGGTTGTCGCTCTCCGTGCCGCCGCTGGTGAAGATGACCTCTGCGGCGCGGCATCCCAACAGGCGGCCCACCTGCTCGCGGGCCCGCTCCAAGGCGGCCCGGGCACGCTGGCCGTGGAAATGGATAGAGGAGGCGTTGCCGAACTGCTCGGTAAACCACGGGCGCATGACCGCGAACACCTCTGGCGCGAGAGGCGTGGTGGCATTGGCATCCATGTAGACGCGGCGCATGGCTAGCTTCCAGTTTACGCTGCAGTGACCGGCAGCCGGCTGTTCGTCACCGTCCCCGGAGGGTACGGCGGCTGTTGCGAGTGGTCTAACCCATTCCTGTCGCATAGGTTGGTGCTGTTCTGCTAGGCTTCTGGCCGTGCCGAGAGCACAGGAGGCTTTGGAACATGAACTGTAGAACGATCCGAGCGTTTGGAATGGCGGCCGCGATTCTGGCCGGCGGCATGATGGCGCAGGCAGCGCATGCCCAAGCGGGCACGATGCAAAAGGCCAAGGCAAAGGCGGCAGAGTCGATGGATGCTCAGGCGCCGTCAGCGGTTTATGGCCAGATGCTGAAGCGGCTATCGGAGGAAGTCGTGAGTGCGGCGGAAGCGATGCCGGCCGAGAAGTATGACTTCGCGCCAACGGCGGGCAAGTTCGATGGCGTGCGTACCTTCGGCGCCCAGGTGCAGCACCTCGCCGAATCGAACTACTTCTTCTTCTCCGGCTTCGGGCTCAGCGGCGCACCGGATGACGCCAAGCTCAAGGCGTTGAAGAGCAAGGACGAGCTGGTCCAGGCACTGAAGGACTCCTTCGCCTTTGCGCAGAAGGGTATCGACACCATGACACCGCAGAATGCGTTCACCACCGTCGGCTCAGGCAAGATGCAGATGGCCCGTGCCGGATGGGCGACCATGTGCCTGGCCCACTCCATGGACCACTACGGCCAGATGGTGGAGTACCTGCGCATGAATGGCATCGTGCCGCCGGCCAGCCAGAAGCAGGGCATGTAGTCACGATTTGAGAGAGCAAGGGCGCAGCTCCTGGGCTGCGCCCTTGGTCACGTTCGGCCGCTTATCGTTTTTCGATGGGTGTGTACTCGGCCGGATATTCCGGGCCGATGTAGTCGGCTCGGGGGCGGATCAGGCGATTATCGTCATGCTGCTCGATCACGTGTGCGGCCCAGCCGGAGATGCGGCTTACCGCGAAGATGGGAGTAAAGAGATCGATGTCGATGCCGAGCGTGGTGTAAGTCGACGCAGAGTAGAAATCAACGTTGGCGTTCAGCTTCTTCTCGGCGTTGATGTACTTCTCGATAGCGCGGGACATATCAAACCACTTTGAGTTCTTCGCCGACTTGCCCAGCGCCTCGCTCATGCGCCGCAAATGGGTCGCGCGCGGGTCCTCGGTATGGTAGACGCGATGGCCGAAGCCGGAAATTTTCTTCTTCGCAGCCAGCATTGCCTTGACGTGCTCGACGGGATCTTCGCCGTTCTTGTCGATGGAGAAGAGCATGCGCATGACGGCTTCATTTGCGCCGCCGTGCAGCGGTCCCTTGAGTGCGCCGATCGCGCCGGTGATGGCGGAGTGGATGTCGGAAAGTGTGGCTGCGATCACTCGTGCCGCAAAGGTGGAGGCGTTCAGCTCATGGTCCGCATGCAGAATCAACGCGACATCCATGGTGCGAGTTGCGGTCTCGGAGGGCTTTTCTCCGTTCAGCATCCACAGGAAGTTGCCGGCGTGGGAGAGTGACGGATCGGCCTCCACCAGCGGCTTGCCCTTGCGGATGCGATCGTAGATCGCGACCAGCATGGCGATCTGCGCGGTGAGCCGGAAGCTCTTGCGGAGGTTCGCAGCGTGCGAGTTGTCCTTCTCGTCCGGGTCATAGCAGCTCAGCGCGGAGACGGCCGTCCGAAGGACTTCCATCGGCGTTACGTCTTTGGGGAAGGAGCGCAGCAGCTCGACAATCTTCGGATTGAGCACGCGCGCCTTTGCCAGTTCTTTGCGGAAGCCATCGAGTTCGGCGGCTTTGGGCAGCCGGCCGTTCCACAGCAGGTAGGTGATCTCTTCGAAGTTGGACTGCTCGGCGAGCTTATGGATATCGATGCCGCGATAGGCGAGCACTCCGGCATTGCCATCGATCCAGCAGATGCTGGAGGTGGTGGCTACAATGCCCTCCAGGCCTTTCCCAGCAACAGCAGTCGCCATCCGTCAGTCTCCTTGGCCGTGAACCCGGCGTTTCGTACTCGTGAGATGCTCAGCTCCGGATGTGATGCGGCTTGCGACCCAGTGCGGACTACAAGACCGGAACTGCAAGTGCGGAACTACAAGAGCAGAACTAATCGTTATAGCGCAGCAGCAAAGTGGTTGTCACATGCTGCAGGCATAGACGTCCGATGCGGCGTAAATGGCGCGAGATCGACCGCAGGCGCTATACCGCAGACGAGGTCGGCAACGGCGTGCGCGGTTCCCGGAGCGAGCAGGATGCCGTTGCGGAGATGGCCGGTCGCCAGAAACTGCGCGGCGCTGCTGTCCGTGCGCCGTCCGATGAAGGGCAGGCCATCGGCGGAGCCAGGACGCAGACCGGCCCAGCTTTCGACATACGGCGCATCGAGTGCGGGAGGCCACAGGGCAGCCGCACGCTCACGCAGGATCGCCAATGCGGCCGGCTCCACCTGCTTCGAGTAGCCGGCATCCTCGATGGTTGCGCCAATCACGATGCGGTCGTCGCTCTGGGAAATCAGACCGCGGGGAATCAGGTAGACCTTGGGGGAGCGCAAGACCCGGGTGAGCCGCGGCTTCTCCGGTTGGGCCACGACGAGCATCTGGCCCTTGCAGGGCGCGACTTCGGCGGATGCGTCCAGTGCGCCGGCCCATGCGCCGCAGCAATTGACGAATGCATCGGCCCGCACCCTGCCGCATTCCGTAGCCAGGAGAATTTCCTCGCCATCGGCTTCGACAGACACGACCCGCTCGTGCTCGCGAAGGTGTACGCCGGCGGCTCGCACCGCCAAAGGCAAGGCAGCGCACAGATCGCGTGGGTCGAGACTTGCCTCTTCCAGTAAGTGATAGTCGTGGTCGGCTTCACCGAGACCGGGCACGATCCTGCGTGCCTCCTCGCGGGACAGGGGAATGCCTGCAGTGCCGGTGCGGGGGCCATCCAGAACCTGCACCGTCTCATGCGTACGCAGCGGCACCGGCTTTCCGGAAAGGACTTCGATTTCCTGCAGGAATGCTTCGTAAAGACCACGGCTGTAGCGGGAGAGGGGCAGCAGAGCGGGAGGATTTTCAGGATCTTCGACGGCAAGCATACCGCCAGCGGCCCAAGAGGCCTCCTTCATGGCAGTGCCTGCTTCCAACATAGTGACCTGCAGGCCGCGACGTCTGAGAACCAGTGCGCAGGCCAGGCCGATCACGCCTCCGCCGGCGATGGCGACATGTCCGGGGTACGGCATGATCCGATTGTATCGGGCTCTGGATGAGGTAATCTTTCAGTACCCAAAGCGCGTGAATCGAAGGTTCACCGGCCCATTGCATGGCCATGTCGGGCATCTTGGGTTGAGTGGCACGGGTCTAACTGGGTAAACCATCCAGTCCATTTAAGCAGCAGGAGGGCATGTCCGCATGCGACAACTTGGCGCACGTCTACCGGAGCCACCCCCGGCCGAGACGGATGTCGAGACGCCTCCGCGTATGCCCGCGGAAACGCATCCGGATCCCCCAGCGGAGATTCCGCGGATTGAGCCATATCCGGTCGAGGTGCATCGGATTGCCCCCCGTCCGGTGGATTCCAGTCCTGCCGATTCCAGTTCGGTGGAACCCAGTCCGCAGGGCCCGGCGCCCGCGCCTGAACCGGTGCATCAGGAAACCCGTGGGGAAACGCGTCGAAAAGCGATGCCGCGTGCGCAAGAGGCGCATGGACCAGGGGCTATGCCGGCCGGGCGATGGGCGGAATTTCATGAGTTTCGCCGCCTGGAGCCGGGGCGGGGCAGCCGTCTCAGCCTGGAAGCCGCTGCGGGGCAGGAGGCATCCTCATGGGAGCTCCGGCCTCCACGGCGGGAACGCGAGCACCATTCTCCATTCCTGACCCTCGCGGTGCCGGGCATCGCGGCGATCCTAGCTGTTGGAGCGCTGTTGTGGAGCGGTTCGCTGCGGGATCGGGTGCACCAGCAGGATGCCGCGATGGGGGCTCTTCAGGAACAAAACCAGAAGCTGGCCGACACCCTGGCCCAGATGAGCGTGGAGCAGAAGGCATCGAGCGCGCTGAATGCCAACGCCGATTCCCGGAATTCTCCGGTGGCAGATGCAACGAACGCGGCGGCCTCGGGGCAGCCACAGACGGTGCCCCCTGCCGCGTCGCCGACCAGTGCGCCAGGTGCGCAGGGCAGCGCGCCGGACGGGCAATCGGCTCAGCCGGGACAAGCCGAGTCGCAGCCGGCGAGCGAAGGCGGCGCCTCCAGTGGGCCAGTTCAAAAGGAGAGGGCGCGGCAGGCGGAGAAGCGGCAAGGCGTTTCGACGCCACCACCGGTTGGCCAGCCGGGACGTTCATCCGCACAGCAAAGCGGATCGGGCTATCGACCACCTGTTCAGACGGGGCACGCTCCGGAGATTGTTCCGCCGTATCCAACTCTCTTCAAACCGGAGCACGCCGCCGCCGACACGGCGTCCAGCCAGCCTGTACCGAATGCGGGAGCCTACCATCCGCCATTGCCCTCTGCGCCGCCGCCTACGACAACAGGTTCTGCCCGGGCTCCACAGACCATCGCAAAGGCTGCGCAGAGTACGCAGAGCTACGTGCAACCGTCTGTGCTGCAACCTGGCGCATCTCGGCCGCCGGCAGCTACGCCGGGCGTGACCCGTGGCGCGCCTGCTTCCAACTCTCCACCCTCTGCACCGCCGGCCGGCTCTTACGACGCGGCGGGAGACGGTTCCTATTCCAGCGCGCTGGCGGAGAACATCGAAGCGGTGGAAGGATTGCAACGGCACAGCCCGGTGCCGCTCCATGAGTTCCATGTGAATGAGGGCAGGCTGACGAAGTTGACGCCGGCGCTGGGGCTTTCGGTGCGGCGCCCGGATCAGGGAAATGGGACTTATGCGCTGGTGGTCGATGAGAACGGGAAACACTACCAGCTTTCCGGGCAGGTCAACAGCCCGCTGATCTTCACCGACCATACGACACACCGCGAGTACGCAGTGGTGGTGCTGCACATCGCCGACCGGCAGGTCTACGGCTATGTGCGTCCGATGCGGTAGGGTTCGTTGAACGGGTACCGACGGCACGTTCAAGCGGCTAAGAAAGCAGATCTCTCCCACTTCGCTCAGGCTTCGGTCGGGATGACGGCAGAATTTATTAGCTGGCTGGAGCGTTCAGGGTCACGTCCTTCGCGCCGTTGAAGGAGATGGTGACTTGCATCGACTTGCGCGTGTCCCACTGCTCGCGCGAGAGCGGATAGCTGAAGACCACCAGGCCATCGACGGACTGACCGGGCTGAATCTGCACATGGCGGCGGAGGGGATCCATCCGCAGCGGTGCAAGCTGCGGATATGCCTGAAAAACCTTATCGAAATCGGCGCCGCTCGCTCCCAGGCTGCGGCGCGTCTCTCCGTTGGGCAGGGTGATGACCGCCCAGTCGTCCTCAAGCGTGATGGGTGTGCTGTTGGGATTGTGCAGACGGACGTGCGCGAAAACCAGCAACTGGTTGATGATCTCGTCTTGGCCCTGCATGCCGGGAGTGCCGGCGTTGCCGCCAGCGATCTTCGCCTGCACCGGATAGATGGCGACGCGCGCAATATCACCGGTCGCTACAGGTGTCTTGCGTCCGAAGCGAACCCAGGCGACTACTACGAGCGAAGAGACGATGATGGCCAGAAGGACGCGCACGGCCAGGCGGCCATAATTGGTTGGCTCGTCGACCTGCGCGAGGTGGAAGCCGCCGGGAGGATTGTCAAGCTGATCAGTCACGGTGTGCCTGCATTCTATAAGGAACGGGTGCGTGGTGATGCCGAGACCGTGGGTGCCTTTGTCAAGATACGATGAAACCACAATCCCTGTGTCGGCCTAGCACACAAAGTGTGTAGGAGAGACGACCGGGAAGCGGATGGTAGGATCGGCTTCCGTCCTGCCGGCAGCTCACAAGACGGCTAACTTCCACGGAAAGACGCATATGTTCACACGGGGAAGACCATTGCGCCTGGCCTACTTCGTCAGCCATCCCATCCAATACCAGGCGCCGCTGCTGCGACGGATTGCCCAGGAGCCAGACATCGATCTTGAGGTCTTCTTCTCAAGCGACCACACCGTGCGCGGCTATGTGGACCAGGGCTTCAGGGTGAAGGTGGAGTGGGACGTGCCCCTCCTGGCCGGCTACCGCTCGTCGTTCTTGCCGCGCTGGAGGGACGCGGGCGCGGAGCCGGGTTTCGCGCGGCCGCTGAATCACTGCATCTTCCAGCGGCTGGAGCAGGGAGGCTTCGACGCCGTCTGGAGTCATGGCTACAGCACCGCGAACAGCCTCCGCGTGATTGCCAGCGCCGCTATGCTGCGCATCCCGGTGCTGCTGCGCGCCGAGTCGACCTTGCATGACCGCGAGCGCAGCCCCACGAAGCTTCTGACAAAGGATTTGTTCTTCCGGGTGCTGCGTTCCCAGGTGAGCGCGGTATTGGCAATCGGGGAGGCGAATGCGCGTTATTGGCGGCATTATCTGGGTGAAGACATGCCGATGTTCCGGATGCCGTATGCCGTTGACAATGCCTTCTTCCAGCGCAGCGCGGAGGAAGCGGCGGCGGGCCGGGATGCTCTGCGGGCGGAGTTGGGGCTCGAGCCGCAGCGTCCGGTGATCCTCTTCGCGTCGAAGCTCCAGGAGCGGAAGCGCTGCGCGGATCTGGTGGCTGCGCACGCCATGCTTGGCGCGGCGCGGCCCTGTCTGCTGATCGTCGGTGACGGCGAGGAGAGGAAGCATCTGGAGCAGCAAGCGGGAGGCAATCCCGATATCCGGTTTCTGGGTTTCCGCAACCAGACAGAACTGCCGCGATTCTTCGATCTGTGCGATGTTTTTGTGTTGCCATCCCGGCATGAGCCCTGGGGACTGGTAGTGAATGAGGCCATGAATGCGGGGCTGCCGGTTGTGGTCTCGGATGACGTGGGCTGCCAGGAGGACTTGGTACGCGAGGGAGAGACCGGGGCGGTCTTCCCGGTAGGCGGCGTTCGAGCACTTGCGGAAGCGCTCGAGCGGGTGCTGTGCGAGCCCGGTGTTGCAGCGAGGATGGGGCTAGCGGCGCGTGCGCGTATAGATGCCTTCAGCTTTGAGCAGGATGTAGCCGGACTGCGGCAGGCGCTGGCCTGGTGTGTGCCGGGGTTTTCCGCAATTCCATGCGGAATCGCCTTGGACATACCCGCCCGAAGGGAGACATCCGATTGAAGCACGTCTCGGTTCTCATCCTTACCCTGAACGAGGAGCAGGATCTGCCGGGTGCGCTCGCCTCCGTCTCCTGGTCTGACGATGTGCATGTGTTCGACTCGTTCAGCACGGACGCGACTGTTTCTATTGCCGAAGGTCTGGGCGCGAAGGTCTCACAACGAGTCTTCGATAACTATGCCACGCATCGCAATGCAGCGCTGAACCAGATCCGCTTTCGCTATCCCTGGGTATTGCTGATGGATGCCGATGAGCGCTGCACGCCGGCTCTGGCGGATGAGGTGGAGCGAGTGGCCACCAGCAACGATCCGGATACCGCCGCGTATCGTTTGCGCCGGCGCGATTACTTTGAGAACCGCTGGCTGAGGCACGCGCAGATCTCGCCCTGGTACGTGCGCCTGGTACGTCCGGAGCTGGCGCGTTACATCCGCGAGATCAACGAAGTTCTGGAGATCGCGGGGAAGGTGGGCGAACTCGAGTCTCCGCTCGACCACTATCCCTTCTCCAAGGGTGTCGGTCATTGGCTGCGGAAGCACGATCTGTATTCGAGCATGGAGGCACGGCTGATCGTCGAGGGGAGCGGACTGCAGAACCCATCGTTGCGCGCCGCCCTCGCCGGCGGAGACTTCCACGAGAGGCGGCTGCACCAGAAGGCGCTCTTCTACCGCATGCCGGGCCGGCCGCTGCTGAAGTGGCTGTACATGGTCTTTATGCGTCGCGCCTTCCTGGACGGCCGGCCGGGGCTGACGTACGCGCATCTCCAGGCCATTTACGAATACATGATCGTGCTGAAGACGCGGGAGCTGCGCGAGCAGGCGGCACTCGAAAGCCGCTCCCGCGGCTGACGCCGACGGGGTAGCCGGTCTGCCTCTTTTGTGGTGCATGAACTCTCTTGGGGCTGCCCCGGTTACTGAGGTAGTATCGGAGGCACTGCTAGAGCATTTCTGCGAATCGCGCGGTCTACGGAGTGTCGCAGGATTGCTCTAAGCCCGCAAACCACTCGCCGTACTCGCATTCACGACCTTGCCTGGGAGCCGTGGCGGGGCGGGCCGCCGCAGTGGACGAACCGGGCGCGCCCGGCGGAGAGTTGAAGGGACGCCGGAGAGACGCCGCAGATGGTGGATGCTTCGCATCAAGTACCGCCGATCGCAGTAGAGACAGACGGTCCGCTGGCGTCGAGTGCCGCCCGGGAAGGGCTGTCGCTCTCCGATATCGGGCGCATCCTGCTCAAATGGAAGTGGCTGCTCCTGGCTTGCCTGCTGGTCAGTGTGGTGCTGGGATACGTGTATTCCAAGACCCGCGTGCCGCTCTATGAAGGCATGGCCACTGTCGATCTCAATCCGTCGCGGACCAACATGGGTCTGAGCGATCTGATCCAGGAGAGCCTCTCCTCCGAAGATGTCCGCATACCCACGGAAGTCGCGCGCATGCAGAGCAATCTGGTGGTGTTTTATGCCATCCGGGAACTGGCAGAGCAGCACCGCGGGCCCTTTCCGACTGCCTTCGATCATCTGCCACCGGACGCCGGCATGGATGCTTTTCCACCAGTACAGCTCCAGGTGATGATCGGCGCGGTGAGGGGGGCGCTGAAGGTTACGGCTGTGACCGGGACGGACATCATCGCTATTACGTATCGCGACCCGCGTCCGCAGGTGGCCAAGGACGTGCCGAACACGATCATTGAGGTCTACCTGAAGCGGAACCTTGACGATCACATGGCAGGCACGGGCCGTGTGACGCGGTGGCTGGCTACCGAGATGGAGGGGCTGAAACAGGAGGCCAACAATGCCCAGGCTCGCCTAGGGCAATATCTGAAAGAGCACAACCTGATCGAGGCAGGCGGTCCGAACTCGGGGCAGACCGATAGCCTGGAACTGGATCGGCTGCGCGGTAGTAACGGGCAGGTGGCTACCTTGCAGGCGGACCGCATTGTGCGCGAGGCCAAGCTGCGGCTTGCGGAATCGAACGATCCGGACTTGATCGCCAGCGTTGCACCCAGTTCTACGTTGATGTCGCTGCGCGCCGAACTGCTCAGCCTGACCGCCCAATATGACCAACTGACGACGCGGTATGGACCCAATTTTCCGCGTGTGCGCGAACTGCATAACCAGATCATGAGTGTGCAGAACCAGGTCGGTATCGAGATGGGCAATGTGCAGCAGCGTATCCGCGAGGAATACAACACCTCCACGCACACCTTGGACCTGATGCAGGCTCAGCTCGATAAGCAGATGCAGGAAACTTACAAGCTGAATGAGAGTGCAGCTCAGTACGCGCTGCTGCGCCAGGACGCGGAGTCCAGCCGTGTGCTCTACGACCAACTGCAGTTGAAGCTGAAGGAGTCGAACCTTGCCGCAGGCTTGAATACGGCGTCCGTAACCGTGATCGATGAGGCGATGCTGCCGCTCGGCCCGGTTTCTCCCGACGTGCACGCGAACGTCATGATCGCCGCGGCATTGGGACTTCTGGTGGGTGTGCTGGGTGCCTTCATTTTCGATTCGCTGGACGATACCCTGCGAACGACAGACGACGTCGAGCTGTTCTCCGGGCTGCTTTCGATTGGCGCCATACCTCACTTTCAGGCCGCCACGGCAGCCGGGCGATCCGAAGAGATGGGCGAGGAGCCAGGCGAGCGACGCCGGCTGGTCTCCATTACGGCTCCCGCCTCACCTACGGCCGAAGCCTACCGCGCGCTGCGTTCTTCGATCTTGCTGAGTGCGATCGACAATCCGCTGCGTACCCTGGTGATCACCAGTGCATTCATGTCGGAAGGGAAATCGACGCTCTCTGCGAACCTTGCCGTGATGCTGGCGCAGCGCGGCGAGCGCGTACTGATTGTGGATGCGGATCTGCGGCGCAGTACATTGCATCTGCTCTTCGGGCTGCGACGACCGGCACAGGGCCTTACCAACCTGCTGAGCCGGCAGACCGACGATTCGGTGATTCTGCACCCGGTGTCCCAGGTGCCCAGCCTGGCGTATCTTCCAGCGGGCGCGGTGCCGCCGAATCCCGCAGAGCTGCTGGCGTCGCATCGCATGGCGGAGATGATGCGGCAATGGTCGGAGCAATATGACCGGGTAATCATCGATACGGCGCCCATCCTCGCTGTTTCCGATTCACTGGCTCCGGCGGCGCGGGCCGACTCCGTGCTGCTGGTGGTGCGTGCGGGCGTGACCCGCAAGAAGGCGCTGATGCGCACACGCGAGCTGCTGCGGCGCGTGAATGCGCACCTGCTGGGCGCTGTGGTGAACGATATCGATATGCGCAAGGACAGCTACTACAACTATTCCGGACCGTATACCTACGGATACGGGTACACGAGCGAAACGGTGCATGAAGAGGTCAAGTAACTCGTTGCGTCAAAGCTCCCGGTGTGCCGCGCTGGCCTTTCTGTGTTTCGCACATGGACTGGCTCTCTGCCTGGGCACAACTGCGGCCCAGGGGCAGACTCTGGGGCAGCAGGTGGCGCCGCAGCCGATGGGCAGCTCCGGCGGCGCGCAATCCACGGGGGCGAATGGCGCCGATGGCATCTATGGCCAGTCCGGCAGCAACGGCAATGGCCAGCAGGCACCGAGTGTGCCGTTGAATCTGCCGGGTACTGCGCCGATGAACGATGGCCGCGTGGGCGTGTTTGGGACGGGGACCGACATTCCGCAGACCAGTCCGACGACGCAGATTGCAGAGGGCGATCTACTGGACATCGTGATCTTCGACACTCCGGAGCTTTCGGGTCGGTTCCGGGTGAATTTGAAAGGCGACATTCTGCTGCCCCTCGCGGGTACGCTGCACGTTGCGGGCATGAGTCTGGCGGAAATAACGGAGGCGGTGAGCCAGCGGTACAGAAACGCAAAGATTCTGGTTGCTCCGGAGGTGACCGTCTTCGTTGCGGAGTTCACCCGGCGGACGATCACCATCACCGGAGAGGTGCGGGCGCCGGGGGTCTTTCCGATCGTAGCGCCGCGCACGCTGACCGACACGTTGGCTATGGCTGGCGGCCTCAACGACATAGCTTCACGGACGGTGAGCGTTGTCCACGCAGCCGATCCCAGGCAGATCATCCACGTCACGCTGAATGTCGGTGCGCAGACACCGGAGTCGATCCAAGAAGGGCGGATGGAGATTCTGCCCGGAGACAGCATCTTCGTGGCGCGCTCGGGGATTGTTTACCTGGTGGGGGAACTGATGCGGCCGGGCGGATTTCAGGTCGAGCACAATAACCGGCTCACACTGCTGGAGGCGGTCGCCCTGGCAGGGGGCCTGACACGCACGGCGAAGGCGAGCCAGTCACGCCTGATCCGCCGCTCCGCGACGGGCCGGGAAGAGATGAGGGTGGATCTGCAGAAGGTTCTCTACGGCGGCGGCCCGGACATGCTCCTGACCGATGGCGATATTGTGTTTGTTCCAACCAGCATTCGCAAGGAGTACACGCAGTCCGTCATCAGCGGAGCTATCGGCGCGGCGACGAGCTACGGCATCTATCGCATTGCCACTTTCTAAGGATGCCACTCACGCTCTCGCGCTTCCTTTTCATGCAATTTGCTCTTTGAAAGACAACAGTGACATGCGCTTCCTTCTCTTTGGCGGCAGCGGGCAGGTAGGTCATGCTTTCGAGACCCGCTGGCCGGGTACCGATGAACTCATCGTCTCGACGCGGCGGGATTGCGATCTGGCGGACGCGGCGAGCGTGCGTGCGCTGGTGCGGCGCGTGCGCCCGGATGTGATCGTGAATGCTGCCGCGTACACCGCGGTGGACAAGGCGGAGAGCGAGCGCGAACGGTGTTTCGCCGTGAACGCCGCCGCGCCTGGGGCGATGGCAGTGGAAGCGGCGGCACTGGGCGCAAAGCTGGTGCATTACTCGACTGACTACGTTTTTGACGGAAACAAGATGGACGGAAACAAGCCAGCGCCTTACGTGGAGGAGGATCCGACGGGACCACGAAACGTCTACGGTGCATCAAAGCTGGCCGGCGAGCGGGGCATCGCCGAGGCCGAGGGCGAGTTCCTCATCCTGCGCACGAGCTGGGTTTATAGCAATCACGGCGCCAATTTTCTGAAGACCATGCTTCGCCTGGGTGCGGAACGGCCG
>JAUTWX010000505.1 GCA_030838385.1 Acidobacteriaceae bacterium | reverse complement strand
GGGCAAAGGTTCTGGAATGCGAGGACATCGCTCCGGCATCTTAGCAAGACTGGCGATTGCATCCTCGATTCAATTCACCCAGTCCTGGATTCGTTCTGCGGCTGCACCTTCGCTCACCAGATAGTCTGCCTGCTTGTCGATGTCCGCTTGAGCCGGTCCAGAGATCTCAACGACGTAGCGCAAGCCGTTCCTTCAAGCCCTGGAAGTAGTCCGCGGCCGGCATCCGGTCTCCGGCATTAGCCGCGTCGATTCCTTCCTGAATAGCACGCATCGTAGCGAGTTGCTCTGTCTCTGCCTTCATTCGGGCGTAGGTGGCGGCGTCCTGAAGCACAAACTCACCCTCCGTAGCATCCGTTAAGACAAGAGGCTGACCGGTTCGCCGGACCGATGCGGCCAATTCTTCGGCATGCTCACGGAAATATTGAAGAGATCGGCGCTCAGATTCGCCCGGTTGCGGCACAGACATTTGAGCCTCCTGCATTGGTCATTAGAATACGCCAGCGGCGCCTGCATCTCTATAATCCGGGACGATGGGCGAGCGAGCGAGACAGGCACCGACACAGGCGAAGACGGAGGCGCTGCGCGAGAGGATTCGCCACCACGAGAACCTCTACTACGTCCTCGATGCGCCGGAGTTGGACGATGCCGACTTCGACGCGCTGATGCGCGAGCTGAAGGAGATTGAGGCGAAGCATCCGGACTGGATGACGCCCGATTCGCCTACGCAACGTGTGGGTGGCAAGCCCAAAGAAGGCTTCGCCAAGGTTGCGCATTCGCGGCCCATGCTTTCGCTGGACAACGTAAACACGCCGGAGGAGCTGGCGGACTGGGACCGGCGCGTGCGCGCGTTGGCCGGCGACGCGGAGATTGCGTATGTCACTGAGCTGAAGCTGGATGGGCTGTCGCTGGCGCTGCATTACGTCGCGAATCCAAGCGGCGGCGCCGTGCTGGCGCGAGCCATCACGCGCGGCAACGGCACCATCGGCGAAGACGTGACCAGCAATGTGCGGACGATCCGCTCGGTGCCACTCTCGATCTCGGCGGAGAAATTGAAGCGAAGCAAGCTCCCCGTCCCCTTCGAGGTACGCGGCGAGGTGGTGATGCCGATGACCGCGTTCCTGAAGATGAACCAGGAGCGCGAGGCGCTGGGGCAGTCGCCGGCGGCCAATCCGCGGAATGCCGCGGCCGGCACCATCCGCACCATCGAGCCGAATATCGTCTCGCAGCGGCGGCTGGACTTCTACGGCTACTTCGCCCTGCAACTCACCGCAGACGCAGAGGGCGAGAACGCTTTCGCCACCCAGGTGGAGACGCTCGACGCGCTGACCACGGCGGGATTTCGCGTGAACCCGCACCGCGAGGCGCTCAAGACACTCGATCAGTTGCAGACCTTTGTAGCGCGCGCCGAGGAGCAGCGGGCCTCGCTGGGATATGAGATCGACGGCGTCGTCATCAAGGTGAACAGCACTGCGCTGCAGAAGCGGCTGGGGTTCACCGGCAAGGCTCCGCGCTGGGCGGTCGCCTACAAGTTCACAGCGCGCGGCGGGGTGACGCGCCTCGAAGATATCGCGGTGCAGGTGGGGCGCACCGGCAAGCTGACGCCGGTCGCGGTGCTAAGCGCGGTGGCGATCGGCGGCATCACGGTAACCCGCGCGACCCTGCACAACGCGGACGAGATTGAGCGCCTCGGAGTGAAGATCGGCGACTTTGTGCGTGTGGAGCGCGGTGGCGATGTGATCCCGAAGATCGTCGAGGTGGTCGATGATAAAGACCATCCACGCGGACACAAGCGCTTTCATTTCCCGGCGTATTGCCCGGTGTGCGGCAGCGAAATCGTCCGCACCGAAGGAGAGGCCGATTATCGCTGCGTGAACGTGGACTGCCCGGCGCGGCTGCGCGAGAGCCTGCTGCACTTTGCCTCGCGTGGCGTGCTGAACATCGATGGCATGGGTGAGGCCGTGGTGGTGCAACTGATGGAGCACGGAATGGTGCGCTCCATCGCGGATCTTTACTCGCTTACCAGCGACAAGCTGCTGACGCTGGAGCGCATCGGACAGAAGACGGCAGATGCGGTGATCGCGGAGATTGAGCAGTCGAAGAAGGCGCCGCTCGACCGCGTGCTCTTTGGATTGGGTATCCGGTTTGTGGGCGAGCGCACGGCGCAACTACTGGCGGATGCATTCGGATCTGTGGATGCACTGCTCTCGGCGACACCCGAGGAGTTGGAGCGGGTGCAGGAGGTGGGGCCGCGGGTGGCCGCCGCGGTGCACGAGTTCTTTGCCGAGCAACGTAACCGCGAGCTTATCGAGCGGCTGCGCACGGCGGGGCTTACGTTTACCGCGGAACGGCGCAAACGCACCGCGAAGCTCGAGGGCTTGACCTTCGTGCTCACCGGTACCTTGCCCACCCTGACCCGCGAGGATGCAAAAGAACGCATCGAAGCATCGGGGGGCCGAGTGTCCGGTTCCGTGAGCAAGAAGACCAGCTACGTCGTCGCTGGCGAAGAGGCGGGTTCGAAGCTGGACAAGGCCCGCGACCTGAAGGTGCCGATAATCGGCGAAGCAGAATTACTGGAGATGCTTGGATGAAAAATGCACTGCCGCTGTGGAAGACGCTCGCTCTGACTACCATGATTGCAATCGCGCCCATTGCGCTGGCGCAAAACCTGCCGGCGGGTGTGGGCGGCTACTGGAAGATCACGAAGATGCATCCGAAGAAGCCGGTAGCCACGCCTGACTGCACTGCCAACCCGGCGTTCTTCAGCAAGATGGCGCGTGGCTCCCGCGTGCTGATGAGCGACCGCAATATTGTGTGGGGAGGGACCTCCGCAACCGATCCGGTGGCGCGCGTCAGCATGGTGGACCCGGCGGAGTTCAGCGCGCATCACTCGCAAGCCGGCGCGACGATGCACGAGCTCAGTCTGGATCGCGGCTCGAAGGTGGAAGTGATCACGCTAGGCGCGCCAGGCACATTGCCCTTCGACACTGTCGTGCTCCTGGACCCGAGCAGGATTTACTTCGAGCGCTGCGGCATCTTCATGGAGGCCGTGCACGACAGCGGTTTTGTTGCGCCTCCGCTGCGCTGATGGCTGCCTTGGCCCCGGAGTTTCCTCCGAGAGCGATAACAGCAGATCTCTCCACTTCGCGGTCTCGCTTGCGCGAGACGGATCCGGTCGAGATGACACGCAGAATTATTTCGGCGCGAAGTAGCCGGTGCGTGCGTGGACGTTATATCCGCCGCGCAATGCCGTGAGATAGATGGTGCGGAAGGAGCCATCGGCGCGGAAGTCTGCCGGCTTGTAGGCAAGCGAGTACTGCGAGCGCAGCTCTTCCTCGATCTTATGGAATTCGTTCGCGATATCTTCCAGGCGCTGTGGATATAACGCGGCGCCGCCGGTAGCCAGCGCCATCTTCTTCAGCACGTCGTCGCCGCGCTCGCGCGTGGGGCTGGTGTTGGTGCTGATGGTATAGATGGTGGTCTCCGCGCGCTGGCACATCTTGATTGCGTCATCGAGATAGGCGCGGCTCTGGTTGTCATCGCCGTCCGAGACCAGAATGAGCGCCTTGCGCACTTCAGCATTCTCCGGAACGGCGCGGAGCATCTGGTCGCGGCAGGCGCGGTAGACCGCGTCGTACATCGCGGTGCCGCCGCCCGGCTTCAACCGGTTCAGCCCGGTCTCCAGCAGATCCGGATTATTCGTAAACCCTTGCGTGACGTACGACGTAACGTCGAAGCCCATGATGAAGGCACGGTCGGTGCGTGGGCGCAGGATGTCGAGCAGAAACTCCGTGGCGGCCTGCTGCTCGAATTTGAAGCGCGCACGGATGGAGGTGCTGGCGTCGATGACCAGGCCCACGCGCAACGGCTGATTGGTCTGCTGCGTAAAGCTATAGACCTGCGCCGGAGCGCGCTGGTCGTCGAGCAGCGCAAAGTCCTGCTGCTGCAGGTTGTTGACGAAGCGCCCGTGACGATCGGTGACCGTGAAGGTCAGGTTGACTTCGTTCACGTTCTGTTTGAGTGTGTATCCGCTCTGGTCCTCGTCGGGCGTGGTTTGCGCCGGCGCGCGATTGTTGGCCGGGGTCTGGGCAGAGGGCGTGGATGGCTGCGCGGCGGGAAGCGCTGGCGGCTGAGTTACAGGCTTAGCCGGCCCGAGCGCGGTCTGTCCGGGAGTGGTCTGTCCGGGTGCGTTGGGCAGCGTGCCGGGTGTGGACTGTGGTGCGGTGGACTGGGCCGCCGGCGCGGAAGAAGGCGCGGTGGCTTGCGTCGCAGTCGGGGTGGCAGTCTGGCCGGCGAGCGGGAGCGAACTGAAAATCAGGCCGGTCAGCAAAACGCCAGAGACGTAGTGACAAAAGCCGAAGCGGCGCGAGCCCGAACGGCCCTGGGCAGAGGGATGGCGAGGACTCATGGAGGCTGCTTTCATTGTATGCGTTCCCTGCGCGCGCGAGCGGCGGCCGGTGCGGGGGGGCGCTGGATGGTCAACTCGGTAGCAAATTGTTTGAGAAACAGTTCCAGCTCTTCCGGCAGTGGCGCTTCAAACGCTAGCGGTTTTCCAGTTACCGGGTGGGCGAGCGCGAGTTCCGCTGCGTGGAGAAAGTTGCGCTGGAGTTGAAGCGTTGGCTGCGCTGCGGTGCCGGGTTCGGCTACTTTGCGGCGCGGTGTGTGCGAGCGGCCGGTCTCAGGCGCCAGGTGAATCAAGGCCGGCGCGCCATAGAGCGTGTCGCCGACCACCGGATGACCGAGCGACGCCAGGTGGACGCGAATCTGGTGGGTGCGGCCGGTCTCGATGCGCACCGAGACCAGGGTGAAGCGGCCGAAGCGCGACTCGATGCGACGCAGCACGCGGTAGTGGCTGACGGCGGTGCGGCCATCGTCGCGGCGCGTGGTCATGCGGGTGCGGCGCACGGTGTCGCGGCTGATGGCGGCATTCACCGTTCCGCTCTCGGCGGCAACGGCGCCATGCACCAGCGCGATGTAGGTCTTGCGCACCTGGCGGCGGGCAAACATGTCGGCCAGCCTGGCGTGCGCCTTGTCGTGCTTGGCTACCAGCAGCAGCCCGCTGGTCTGCTTGTCCAGACGATGCACGATGCCGGGGCGTAGCGCGCCACCGTGCGAGGAGAGCTCCTGGAAATGATGCAGCAGCGCGTTCACCAGCGTGCCGCGGTTGCGCGCGTCGTCGGTAGACCCGGAGCCGGCATGCACCATCATGCCGGCGGGCTTGTTGATGACGGCGAGGTCGTCGTCCTCATAAACGATGTCGAGAGTGATGGCCTCCGGAACGGCGCGGAGCGGACGCAACTCAGTCTCGCCGGTGATGGAGAGGTGCTCACCGCCGTGCAGCTTCAGGCTGGCCTTGGGCGGCTTGCCTTCGAGCAGCACCTTGCCTTCAGACAACAGCCACTGCACGCGCGCACGGCTGACCGCGAGCGCTTCAACCAGATATTGATCGAGCCGGCGGCCAGCGGCGTCGGCCGGAACCACGAGCGTGCGCGATGCGGGTGCGGTATCAGGTGTTGCGTTATCAGGCATGGTGCACCACCGGTTGCGATGGTCGAGCGCGCCAGGAGGGATCGATCCAGCACGCGCCGCCGAGCACCACCATCAGCATGGCGATGGCCTGCGCGGGTGTGACGATGTGGAAGAGGGCAGAGGCGTCCGCGTAATCGCCCGAGAGCGGCGCGAGCAGAAAGCGCAGGACGCCATCGGCGAAGAGAGCGGCGCCGAGAACTTCCGCGGCGCGTACTCCCTTACGCAGCATCATGATCAGGACCGCGGCGAGCACGAAGTGCCCGATGGCCGCATAGAGCTGCACCGGATGCAGGGCCTGCCCCAACGGCACGCCGGCGGTGCGCGCGGCAAAGCGGCTGGAGTAGGTCACGCCCCAGCGCACGGCCGTTGGTGCACCGTAGTGCGAACCGGCGGCGAAATTTCCAATGTCGAGAATCGCCAAAGCGAGCACCATCGCCGGCACCGCCGCAGCCAACGCACGCGTCGGCGGCACGTGCGCACGCAGCAGATAGAGGACGACTGCAACGGCAGCCAGCAGCACGCCGAAGATGGCGGCGCTTCCCGAGGTCAGTGTGCCGGCGCTCAAGATAAGCAGCGGCGCTTCGAGGAAGCCGCGCCAGTTGGCGACGACCACTGCCAGCCGCGCTCCCACCACGACGCAAACCACGGCGAGCAGACCGGCGGTCTGGATCTTTGCCGCATCCAGCCCCGTGCGGCGCGCGATGCTGGTCCACAGCGCAATGCCGCACAAGGCGGCGAGCGCCGCGAGCACGCCATAGGTGGAGATCGCGAATGCGCCGAACTGGAGAAAGCGAGGGTACATCGCTAAAGGAGTGACCTCGCAGGGCAGGGCAAAAGATTGGGCGGGAAGAAGAGGAACAAAACCGACCCACGGGGCCGTGCGTTGCGCGCTGGTGAACCCGTCCTAAGACGGTGGGACTCTCCGCAGCTCTTTAGGCATTCCGGACTGGCGGACACTGCACACCGAGCCAATTATTCGAGTCGAGTCCCTGTTCAAGAATTATAGGTTCT
>JAUTWX010000450.1 GCA_030838385.1 Acidobacteriaceae bacterium | reverse complement strand
CGCGTTATGCATCTCCACGCGCTTGAGTTCGCCGTCCGGACCGAGCTGCAGGATGCCGGAATTCGCATCGCCGTGAATTGAGTGCGGTCCTTCCTCCGCGGAAAAGAGCAGTCCGCCGTCGAGGGTTGCCCGCTGGGTGTTGCCGTGGGCATCCATCAGCACCTCAAGCGCGGATGCATGCAACTGGCGGCCTGCGTCGTCCTGCATGTTCACGTGACCGTTCGCATCCGCCTTCTCCACCGTGCCGTCCTGGCGGAAGTACACCAGCGCCTGCTCCGATGTATTGTGCTCGCCGGCGTAACGGATGTCGTCCTTCAGCAGCGCAAGCTGGCGCGTATCGCGATTGAACTCGGCATGCTCGGCGACCAGCACCAGCGGACCCTTGGTCAACTGGGCGGTGAAGTGGAAGTCCTTCTGCAGAATCAGCACTCCTTCGTTCGCATCGTAGGAAGCCCCAACGGCAGTGCCCTTTGCATCCGCTACGGAGAAGGTGACTGGCGCATCGGTGTTGGCCTCACCTGTCTTCTGGTTGAAGACGACTCCGCTCGTCTCGGCATGCACGGTGCGGTTCTGCGGCACCGTTCCCCGAGTACCCGCGGGCGCCTGCACGTCCAGGTGGACAGGACCAAGAGCGCGCGCGGTGCCCTGAGCTGGGTCATATTCGAAGTCGTCGCCGTAGACGTGGTCGTTGCGCGAGCCGTCCTTGCCGTAGAGCGTGATGCTGACGTTGTGCAGCATGGCGCGGCCGTTGCCCTTGTACTGGATCAGCTTGGTCGCGTGCAGCGTGAACAGCGTATGGCCGGCCTGCGATTTGGAGAAGGTGAACCCATTGGCATCCTGCTGGATGTTCACACCGAGTTTTGCGGGAAGGTCGCGGCCAAAGTGGCTCAGCTTATAGCGCGTGAGAAGGAAGAAACCGGCGATGACGGCGATCAGCACTCCGGCCAGTACCAGGATCCAGGTGCGCAATCTCTCAATGGTGATCCGCATACGTCTCGCGCATTTCTCCTATAGCACTCGCCCATTCCAGATTGTGCGAGCGGCGGTTTCCTGACGGAAACCGCGTAAGTGGCCGATCGCTGTCCCAAGACTACAATCTTTAAGTGGCAGATCAACTCTACCTAAGCCTGTGGTTCCCCAACTTCCGGCTTGCCGGGCTCCCCGCCGCCACGGTGGGCGTGCTGCGGCAGTTGGCCAGCGCGGGAAGCGCATCCGTGGTCACGGCAGCCGCCGTGTATCCGATCTCCTGGAACGAAGCGCCGATCTACCAGCGGATCTACGAATCGACCGGGGACGAAGAATTAGACAGCGAGGCGGCACAGCCGGAGCGGGCGGTGGCTGAGGCCATGGAGATGCTGCATGAGGATTACGCCTACGAGTTCGAGGTGAAATGGGACCTATGGGTGCCGGAGACCGGCGGCGGCCTGGACACGCTGTGGCGGCAGGAGCCGCGTGCGCTGCGCGTCACCGGCTTCGGCCCGGAGTTCGACGAGGGCAGCTATGAGCAGAATGGCCATGTCCGTATCGACTTCGGCACCGATGCGCCCTTCCTGCAGGAGGACGTGACCTTGGAGCCCGAAGCCGCCACCCACGTTCAGCAGAATGTGCAGAAGCTGATCGATGTGACGCAGGCAATTCAGAATAACCTCGCCGTCTCCAGCCGGCTGTTGTGGTCGGAGAGCGGCGAGAGTCTGGCCGAGAAGCTGATCGCGCGGCTGCAACGGCTGAACTGAATCGCAGGTGACGGCAGCAAGCGGGAGCAGCTTTCCTGCTAACTTCGACATTGGCACACCATTGACGCGGTTTTTCCGTCAAGAAAAACCGCACCTCGCTAAACGCGGCAATCTACGCTGACAGGAAAGCTGCTCTACACTATCCGCATGCTAGACGAAGCCTCCTTCCGCCAACATGCCGATGCCGCACTTGAAGCGCTGAAACGCAGCCTCATCCGGGCGGAGGAGGATGGCGGCTTCGAAACGGAAGAGCAGAGCGGCGCCCTCAACGTTGTCTTCGAGGAGCCGCCGGGCAAGTTCGTCATCACGCCGAACACCCCGGTGCGGCAGATCTGGATCTCCGCGCTCTCTACGTCGTTCAAGTTGGAATGGTCCGGCGAGGCCGAAGCGTTTGTGCTGCCCAAGACCGGGGAAACGCTGAAAGAGGTGGTGCAGCGGGCGATCAATCAGCATCTAGGCGTGGACGCGGGCGATGGCGGCGCGGTGGCGCTGCCCTGACGCAAGCTCCCATGGAGACGCCCCGCCGCGCCACACTCTCTGTTGCCATCATCACGTTGAACGAAGAGGCGAATCTGCCGCGCACGCTCGCAACCATCGCGTGGGCAGATGAGATCGTCGTGGTCGACTCCGGGTCGACCGACGGAACGCGCGCCATCACCGATTCACACGGAGCCCACTTCGTTCCCGAGCCATGGCGCGGCTTCGCAGCGCAAAAGAATTTCGCGATGTCGCTCTGCACCTCGGACTGGGTGTTGTCGCTCGATGCTGACGAAGCGGTCTCACCGGAGCTGGCCGCGTCCATTCAGAAGACCATCGCGGCGCCACCGTCGCACACTGCCTATTCGCTGAGGCGCCGCAACTTTTTCCTCGGCTGTTGGATCCGCCATGGCGGCTACTACCCCGATGCGAAGCTGCGCCTGTTCCCGCGCGGACAAGGCTCCTTTCAAGAGACGCCCGTACACGAGACGGCGGTCTTTGGTGGCAATGTCGAGACGCTCGACGGCGACCTGCTGCACGATGCATACCCGACGCTCGCCAGCTACCTCGACCACATGCAGCGCTACAGCACGCTGGGCGCGGGCGTCGCGTTCGCGCGCGGTCGCATCGGGCGCGGGCTGCTCGGCTTTCTGAACGGCGTGCTGCTCAATCCGCTGGCGACCTTCCTGTACAACTACGTTCTGCGCGGGGGATTCCTAGACGGCCGCGAAGGCCTGCTGCTGCACCTATACCACTCGGCCTATGTGAGCTGGAAGTACGCAAAGGCATGGGAAAGCGCTCGCTCTAAGCGATAGCGAAGCAGCGCTCGCCAATCAGTGCTCATGATGATACTTGCGACAGCTCAACCGGCCCGGCACTCTGGTTCAGCGGACACTTTACGATGACCGTCTCCACCAATCCGTGCCCGAACCCGGAAGCGCGCTGGCCTGCAATTTTCGCGCTGTTCGCGATTGTCGGCCTCCGGCTTGCGCTTCCCCGGTCGCTGGCCGCCAGTCCCGCATGGGTGCCGCTGGTCGTAGTCACGCTGCTGGTCATTCCCACGGTGCTGGCGCGACGTATGAGACGTCGCCAGCTCTATCAGTGGCTGGGCTTCGTCATCACCGGCATCGTCACGCTCGACATGATCTGGTCGCTCTCGCTACTGGTAGCTGCACTGCCACGACACGCACTCACGCCAACCACACTGCTGCGCTCCTCTGCCATTCTGTGGATGAGCAACATTCTCGTGTTTGCGTCCTGGTACTGGCGGTTGGATGCCGGCGGCCCCAATGCACGCGATCACCGCGAGGCGCATCGCGAAGGCGCGTTCCTCTTTCCGCAGATGACCCCCGACGCCTCCGATGCAGACTCGCCTGCCAGCGGCTGGTCGCCGGGCTTCGTCGATTATCTCTTTCTCGCCTTCAATACCAGCACCGCATTCTCGCCGACCGACGTGCCGGTGCTCTCACGCTGGGCCAAGCTGCTGATGATTGTGCAGGCCAGCATCTCGCTGGCGACGATTGCACTGCTGGCCGCGCGCGCGGTGAACATTCTGTAAGGCCTGGACGGTAATCGAGGGAATAACGACTGCAGCGATGCTTTGGAAGATACTCGACTGGACCTGGATTGCTTCCGAGGTCGTCATTCTCGGAGCAACCCGGACACGGCGTAGCAGCGGCAATGTGCGCGACCGCGGCTCTCTTCTCATTCTGTGGCCGGTGATCGTCGCCTCTATTACTGCAGGTTCATGGATCGGCGAAGCGCATGCGCCAACCAGGTTTGGCGGAGCCCGCTGGGTGAGGACCGCGAGCCTGGCCATCCTGGTGATCGGTCTGGCCATTCGCTGGGCAGGCATTGCCACGCTGGGTAAAGCGTTCAGCGCCAATGTCGCCATCCACGCAACGCAGACCGTCCACAAAGCAGGGCTGTTCCACTTCGTCCGCCACCCTTCCTACTCTGACCTTATGCTGATCTTCGTCGCTGCGGGCATGCACACCCGCAACTGGTTGGGCTTGGCGATCACGCTCGTTCCACCGACTGCTGCTCTTCTCTATCGCATCCATGTCGAGGAGGCGGCCCTTGGCCAAGCCTTCGGTCAGAAATATATCGATTACAGCCGAGCCACTAAGCGCCTCATCCCCGGTATCTACTGACACCTGCCCAGAATCGCGATCCATAGAGAGGACGGCATCTGGCTATTGGGCATTGTGGGTGCTTGCTCTTGAACCCTGCCATCCTCTAGGCTTATGAGTTTTGCCGAAGTTGTAAGCTGCACCGGGGGAGCCGATGCCTGATCAAGCAACTGTCGTAGCGCCGTCCGAACGTCATCCCTCCTCCGCGGAGCGCGACTGGACCCAGGGCCTCCTGGAGCCCGCGCTGGCCAAGGCTCCGGAGCGCTCCATCGGGGCGCGGACCGGCGTCAACATGGACGCGGAGGGTAATGCGCGCTTCACCACCATCTCCGGCGCACCGATCGAGCGCCTCTACACCGAAGCGGACCTGCCGCCCGATTTCACGCTGCCCATGCCCGGCGAGCCGCCGTACACACGCGGCATTCATCCGACGGGCTATCGCGGCAAGCTGTGGACCATGCGCCAGTTCTCCGGCTTCGCCACGCCGGAAGAGACCAACCTGCGTTACAAATACTTGCTCGCGCAGGGCGGCGATGGCTTGTCTGTAGCCTTCGACCTGCCAACCCTGATGGGTTACGACTCCGACGACGCGGAGAGCGAGGGCGAAGTGGGCAAGTGCGGCGTCGCCATCGACTCGCTCGAGGACATGGAGGTTCTGTTCGCCGGCATCGACCTCGAAAATGTCACCGTTTCGATGACGATCAACTCGCCGGCGTCGGTGCTCTGGGCCATGTATCTCGTCGTCGCGGAGAAGCAGGGCGCGAACTGGAAGAAGATCTCCGGCACCTTGCAGAACGACATCCTCAAGGAGTACATCGCGCAGAAGGAGTACATCTACCCTCCGGCTCCGTCGATGCGACTGGTGATCGATACCTTCGAGTTCGGCGCGTTCCACACACCGCGCTTCAATCCCATCTCAATCTCTGGCTACCACATCCGCGAAGCGGGCTCGACGGCGCTGCAGGAGCTCGCTTTCACGCTCTACGACGGCGTCGAGTACGTTGAATGGGCTCTGCGCCGCGGACTCGCCATCGATGAATTCGCGCCACGCCTTTCGTTCTTCTTCAATGCACATAATGACTTCTTCGAAGAGATCGCGAAGTATCGTGCAGCACGCAGCATCTGGTATCGCACCATGACGGAGCGCTTCGGTACACAGAATGCGCGCTCCACCTGGATGCGCTTTCACACTCAGACCGCGGGCGTTTCCCTCACCGCGCAGCAGCCAAAGAACAACATCGCGCGTGTCGCTATCCAGGCGCTTGCAGCGGTGCTCGGCGGAACGCAGTCCCTGCACACCGATGGCTTTGACGAAGCACTGGCGCTTCCCACCGAAGATGCCGCGCGCATCGCGCTGCGCACGCAGCAGATCCTCGCCTATGAATCCGGCGTCGCCAACACCGCCGATCCGCTGGGCGGCTCCTACTTCGTCGAGCGGCTGACCAAGGACATGGAAGATGGCGCCTTTGAATATTTCCGCAAGCTGGATGCGATGGGCGGCATGGTGAAGGCCATCGAGCACGGCTTCCCGCAGAAGGAAATCGCCGAGGCCAGCTATGCATACCAGCGCGCCGTCGAGAAGAAGGAAAAGATCATCGTCGGCGTGAATGATTACGTGATAGACGAGACGCCGCAGGAGATCCTCTACATCGGCGAGGAAGCACGCGACCAGCAGACAGCAAAGCTGAAGCGCTTGCGCGCACGACGCTCGCAGGAGGCCGTTGACCACGCGCTGAGAGCGCTTCGCGCCGCGGCAGCAGAAGAGCCTGCGACCAAGCCCGGAAAGCTTTCTTCTGCGAATACGATGCCATACATCCTGGACTGCGTTCGTGCCTACGCGACCGTAGGCGAGATATGCGCCGCCCTGCGCGAAGTGATGGGGACTTACACCGAAGTCAGCATCGCGTAGCTCCGCTCACGGCTTCACCACCCGCAGCGAAGGATCACTCGTCCCCGCACTTTCTTATCGGTGAAGATGCGCCGAGTCACGCTATCTCGCCACCATTCCCGCGCAGGCGCGAATCGCAAGGCCGCCTTGTGCAATCCAACGCTACAGGAGTGTCTATGGATTACGTGAATCTCGGTTCCACCGGAACGAAGGTCTCCCGGGTCTGCCTGGGAGCGATGACCTATGGTTCGAAGCAGTGGCGGGAGTGGATGCTGGAAGAGGAGGAGTCGCTTCCCTTCTTCCGCCGTGCATTGGACGCGGGCATCAACTTCTTCGATACGGCTGACGTCTACTCGCTGGGCCGCAGTGAGGAGATCACCGGCAAGGCGCTGAAGGAGTTCGGGCCGGGTCGCGACAAGCTGGTAATCGCCACCAAGGTCTTCAACAAAATGAGCGACGACCCGAACGATCACGGTCTCTCGCGCAAACACATCCTGCACTCCATCGACGCTAGCCTGCGCCGGCTCGGAACTGATTATGTCGATCTCTACCAGATCCACCGTTTCGATCCTGAGACGCCCATCGAGGAGACGCTCGAAGCGTTGGACACGGTGGTCCGCGCCGGCAAGGCGCTGTATATCGGGGCGTCGTCCATGTATGCCTGGCAGTTCCTGAAGATGCTGGAGTTCTCGCGCCAGAACGGCCTCGCCCGCTTCGTCACCATGCAGAACCACTACAACCTGGTCTATCGCGAGGAAGAACGGGAGATGATCCCGCTATGCCGCGCGGAGAAGGTAGGGTTGATCCCATGGAGCCCGCTCGCGCGAGGCTTCCTGACCGGCAGCCGCAAGCGCGGCGACAGTGCGGGCGGCACACTGCGTGCGAAGACCGACAAATATGCGCAGGGCCTCTACTACAAGAATTCGGACTTCGATGTCGTGGACCGCGTGACGGAGATCGCCAGAGAGCGCGGTGTGAACAATGCGCAGGTGGCGCTGGCCTGGGTGTTGGCGCAACCGGGAGTGAGCGCACCGATCGTCGGCGCAAGCAAGCTCCAGCACCTGGAAGACGCACTGCATGCGCTGGAAGTGAAACTCACTCCGGAAGAGATACGATCGCTCGAAGAGCCGTACGAGCCTCACCCGGTGCTTGGCCACAATTGAGGGGCCACAGTTGAGCGTGGCGGTTGCGAATTTTCGACGGAAAATCATCTTTCAGAAGTGCCGCAACTGCTCTTCTTCCTGCGCAGGTGCCGCCGCGCGGGAGGTCTCCCGCTCGATGGACCGGCTTACCAGATCGCGCGATCCAAGTCCGACCGAGAGCGCCAGCGAGAGCACGATGCCGCCGAAGAGAATGCCGAAGGCCAGATCGACGATCTGCCGGCCGATCTCCAGGTGATCCAGAGCCATCGCGGCGGTCAGCACCAGCACCAGCCACTTTATTCCCAGGCTCAGCAGCCGCGCGTACTGCAGGTTCATGTTCACTGCGCCAATCAGCACGCCGCGCGACAGAAAGCGCGCCACGATGTTGCCAACCAGCAGGATCACTCCTGCGCCAATCAGCCTGGGCAGATACGCGAGCAGCCCTTCCGCGATCCTCGAGTGCGACGAAGCGCCGAAGGCATCCGCCCCTACAGCGATGCCGATGACGACGAAGACCCAGAAGACCAGCCGCGCTGCAAGACCGGCAGGCGTCTGGCGCGGCGACCATTCCGTTACCGCTTCCGTGCCGCGGCCCAGGCGCTCATCGAAGTGCAGCGCAATCAGAATGCGGCGCACCACCCAGGCCAGCAGCCACCCGATCAGCGAGAACAGCACCACCGCCACCAAAAATGCCAGGATGCCCGGCAGCAACGAGGCGAAGCGTCCCATCGCCTGCGCCATCGAATTGCTCAGCGTACCGCCGACTTGGTTCCACATTCGATCTTCCTCCCACTTCACTGCGCTGTTCTTCTCTTGAGCTACGGATTGAAGCGATCCGGCCAGCGCCAGCGCTGCACCAGGTACGGCTTGTTCTGTTCAAACGCGCGCTCCAGTTGCTCCTGGCGCGCACCGGTGGTCGCCATACCTTCCACCTCCAACACCCGCGAGCCAACCCAACCCAGATAGAGCGGCGTCATGGCGCCCAACAGATGCCCCCGGCTCAAGGTGCGCAGCCGGTAGGCAAGCGCGAAGTCGTAGACCACACGCGCCCATAGCGCATCCGGCATGCGGAAGCTCTCCAGCGGCTGGTGGCTCAGCTTCTTCAACTCCAACAAGCTCACCGGCGGCAGCACCAACGACCACACCTCTTGCAGATTGCGCTGGCCAAGTTGAAAGGCTTCGACCATCGGTCGCGGATCGGGCGAGGTCTCCGGCGGCGGATCGCCGAGCACGGCCTCTCCGCTGCTCTCTGTAACGGAATGCGAGCCGCGCACGCGCTGCCACAAGCTCGCGTGACGATCCACGTCCGCAAAGAGCGGTGCAACGATCTGCTGCAACAGCGTTGTCAGGTCCATTCCCGCAGCCGGGTACTCATGATGCACAGGCAGATAGACCTGGCAAACCTTCTTGTCGCGCAGCACGGCTTCGGTTGCCGGCCACAGCAGTCCCTGCCCGGCCGCCGGTGTGCTGATGGCCTGCCGCAGCCCGGCCATGAACCCGGACGACACGGCGAAGTCCTGCGCCAGCGGATAGCGGACCCGCATGCCATACAGCGCGCGCGTGACCGGAGCGAGGATCGCCTGGTTCAGCAATCCATCGAAGCGTCCGGCCCGATAGAGCGGCATTGCCAGGTCGTACTGATTCTCGAGAATGGGTCGGACCAGCGCATCCACCGCGGAAGGGGTGAAGGCCGCCAGATCCGGATTCAGAATGGCGCACGCATGCGCACCCAGCGATTCCGCTTCGCCGAGCAACGCGGAATAGACTGCCAGTTGCCCCAGCCAGGGCGCAGTTGCGTTTGCAACCGCGGCGATCTCCCGCGCTACCAGCCGCACCTCGTTCGACTCGCCCAACGTCTCCAGCGCCTCGCTCATGCCGGGCACACACGGATGCACCACCGCAATGCGGTGCCCGCTGCCGCTCCATTGCGCAGCGGCGGCCTTGACCTGCGGGATATCCACCAGGCCAGGCAGCCCCACGACCAGCTCTGTTTGCGAGGAGCTCGGGCTCTGCCCGCCTGTCTCCTGCTCGACCTCTACCTTCGCCATAGGCCTTCTTCCGTCGAATGCCCTTGCTCAAATCACCCTATCGCAGCGGCAGAGCAAGAATACCCGCCAGCGGAATCCGCACCCATGCTGGCCGGTTGTTCAGCTCATACATCAACTCGTAGAGCGCCTTGTCGAGCACGTAAATCTCCAGCAACTGCTCAAAGGCCTCCATATCCGCAGGAACCATCATTCCACCTGCGGCCTTCATGGTAAGCCGGTACGTGCGCAGAAACGCGCTGCACACCGACTGCTCCCACAGCCGCGCCCACGGCTCCAGCCGCTCCGTGTCGCCCGGTCGGCGCGTCAGCACACGCATCAGCCCGGAGTACGCCGCGTAGCTGAACGAGCGCAGCATGCCGGCCACGTCCTTCATCGGCGACTGCTTCGCGCGACGCTCCAGCAGCGACCGCGCCGGTTCGCCCTCGAAGTCCAGAATCACGAAGTCGCCGCGCGAGCGCAGCACCTGACCGAGATGGTAATCCCCATGCACCCGCGTGCGCAGGCCTGAAGAGGAAAGATCGCCCACGCGGCCCAGCCGCTCGGCCACGCGGCGACGTCGGCTCAGCACCAACCCGCTCATCTCTTCCACCTCTGCAGGCAGGCGCGAGAGGTTCTGCCGCAACGCGTCGAAGGCCGCGTTGGCGTGCTCGGAGAGACCGGTGCGCAGCAGCGAGAGGTCTGTGTCGGTCATCGGCTCCGGAGCGAATGCGGCATCGCCGGTCGGCTGGCCCAGCGCAAGGTGCATCTCCGCCGTCCGGCGTCCCAGGAGCGCCGCCGCGTCGAGATAGGTCCCGACATGGTCGCGCGTCCAATCGTTCTCTGGACGCTCGCTCAGTTCCGTGAACGATACGTTGGCACGCGGATATCGATCCTCCGGCAGCGTCAGAACGGAGACCTGCTCGAAGTAGCGCTGCAAATCTTCGAGTGTCCATTCCCAGCCGTCGCCCTCGTTGGGCACCAGTCCTTGCAGCATGGCCAGGGTTGCGCTTGCGCTCTCTTCCGCGGCCGGTGCCAGAGGTAGATATTCCACCGAACCGCCGAAGGGCGCGATGGCGCGAAATCCGCTGTGCTCGGTGAGATAGCGCCCAATCTCCGTGTCGGGATTCGGCCCTGGCTGCTGACGGCGGAAGACCTTCAGGATCAGCCGGCTGCCGAACAGGATCGAGGTGTTGCTCTGTTCTGCTGAGCCGCGGCGCGGTTCGAGTCTTTCGTCACCGCGCAGCTCCGCGAAATGCGCGCTCGGCATCCCACGCACCTTGCCGTGCTGCATGGTGAGCTCGCCCGCATCTCCGATGAGTGACAGAAATTCGCGCGCGGCCTCATCGTCAAACATCCCATCGTGCAGATAGCCGCTGCCCTCGGGCATCGTCACCGCGGCCAGCACAGCGTTGGCGTGGCTCCTGCCAATGACCTCTCCCGCTGCGCCGATGCTGATAGACAGTGGAACGAAATATGTATCGCGATCGCCTCCGGCATAGGTGATCTCGACCAGCAGCAGCGCATGGTCGCCCATGCGGCCCCAGTCGCCAATGGCGGTCGTGGCAATCTGCCGCGACTTGGCGCCGAACCAGCGCTGTCTGGGTAGAAATGCGGGCAAGCACTCCTGTTCCAGTCGTTCCCGCGCAGCGCCGGCCAGCACCGTCTTCCAATCCGCCGTGTGCTGCAGCCGCAACGCAGCATCGGTGGGCACCTCGGGCTCCTCCGGCTCCAGTTCGCCCTGCAACTCCAGCCACAGGAAGCCATACTGGTTCAGCGTGATGGAATATGGCGTCTTTTCGATCTTGGGAAACTCGACGTAGCCGAGCATCTCGACCGGACGGAGGCCCGCGTATTCCGAGAGGTCCAGTTGCGCCGGCTGAGGGAAGCGCGACAGATTCGCAACGCACAGCACGCGCTCATCGCCGTCCTCGCGCACATACGCGAGCACCTTGCGGTTGGATGGGTGCAGAAACTTGAGCGAGCCGCGGCCGAAGACGCGGAAGAGTTTGCGCAGCGCGATCATGTTGCGCATCCAGCTCAACAGGCTCGATGGATCGCTCTGCTGCGCCTCGACATTGATCGCCTCATAACCCCACACCGGATCCATCACGACCGGCGAAAAGAGCTTCGCTGGTACCGCGCGGCTGAACCCGGCGTTGCGATCGCCCGTCCACTGCATCGGCGTACGCACGCCGTTGCGATCGCCAAGATAGATGTTGTCGCCCATGCCGATCTCGTCGCCGTAATAGAGGATCGGCGTGCCGGGAAAGGAGAACAGCAGGCTGTTCAACAGCTCGATGCGACGGCGATTGTTGTCCACCAGTGGCGCGAGCCGACGCCGGATGCCGATGTTGATGCGCATCCGCGGATCGGCACTGTAGGCGAAGTACATGTAGTCGCGCTCTTCGTCGCTCACCATCTCGAGCGTGAGCTCGTCATGGTTGCGCAGGAAGATAC
>JAUTWX010000434.1 GCA_030838385.1 Acidobacteriaceae bacterium | reverse complement strand
CCCAAGGACGATATCGTTTGGGCGCTGAAGAACAAGCCCAAAGGCTCGATCCTGCTGATCGACGAGGCGTACATCCACTTTTCCGACCAGCCCAGTTGCATGGACATGGCGCGGGCCGGCGAAGACGTCATCGTGCTGCGCACCTTTTCCAAGCTCTACGGCATGGCCGGGCTGCGCTGCGGCTTTGCGGCCGGACGCCCCGATCTGCTGGCGAAGCTGCAGGCCTACGGCATGAACGCAATGCCCATCACCGCCGCAGCCGCCGCGAATGCCAGCCTGCAGCACACGACGATGATCCCGGAGCGCAAGAAGATCAACACGGACATTCGCGAGCAGACCTTCGCCACGCTGGACAAACAGGGCTACAACTACACCAGATCACAGAGCAACTGCTTCATGCTGGACACGCGTCGCGATGCCAAGCAGGTGATCGCCGCCATGCAGGCGAAGAAGGTGTACATCGGCCGCGTGTGGCCCGCATGGCCCACGCACGTCCGCATCACAGTTGGAACGGCGCAGGACATGCAAGCCTTCCAGACCGCGTTCGCCGAGGTGATGCAGGCGCCGGCAAAGAGTGCAGCAGCTATGGGAGATTTCTCACATATCGTCTCCATCACGATGGACGGCATCCCGGTGTGACGGCTTTGCTAAGATGACCTCTCATGCGTCAGGGGATCATCTCAAAGCGAACAACTGCGATCATTGTCATCTGCTGTATCACCACTCTTTTGTCGTTTGCGGCTCGCCATTTTGAGCTCGATGACGCGCTCATTTACGCACGCTACGTCCGAAATGCTCTGAACGGCCAGGGACTGGTATTCAACGCCGGAGAGCATATCAATGCTCTGACCTCGCCTCTGCTGGCCGTGTTGCTGCTGGCCACATCGTGGCTGATGCATGGCAACGTGCTGCTGGCGGAGTTCACGCTCAGCGCGATCTTTCTAGCCGGCGCATGCATCCTGGCAGAGGAGATCGCGCCGTGGGCAGGCGTGCTCATCGCATCCACCGGATACTTCTATCTCTGCTTCGGGATGGAGACGACGCTTTTCCTCTTCCTGATCATGCTCACATACACCCTGTACCGCAAAGGCAGGCTGGACCTGGTGCCGAGCGCTGCATTGCTCACCTTTCTGACACGTTTCGAAGGCGGACTGCTCGGCGTAGTCATTGCATATGACCTGTGGCGCAATCGCCAACTCCCGCGGCCACGCGCCTTTCTGCTGCCTGCAGTTCTCGTCGCTGCCTATCTCGCATTCAACTTCCACTTCTACGGAAAACTTCTTCCCGCATCGGCTGCGGCCAAATTCGGACAGGGTTTCTCAGGTCTGTGGGGACGATGGCCCCGCGCTTTCCTTCACGTAGAGCTTCTCGTTCAGATCTTCCGGCACACTATTTACGTGATACCTGTCGCTTTCCTGCTGGGCCTCCTGGGAGTCCGTTCGCAGCGCAGCACGCAGATGAATCGCATCCTGCTGCCGTTTCTCGGGGGCCTCCTCGCCTTCTATGTGCTTCTGAACATCCCGAACTACCACTGGTATAACGCGCCGTTCATCTTCTTTCTCCTGATCTATGCCGTCATCGGGCTCCCGCAGACGAAGCTTGCCCACATCCTCCTTGCGTGCGTCATCGTGCAATGCACAGTTGCCGGGATACTCGACCTTCGTCGGCAAGGCGCTAATCCCAATTATGTTGCGCTTGCTAGGTGGGTGGACGCTCATTCATCGCCGGGGGCAAAGATCGCGGCAGTTGAAATCGGAACCATCGGCTGGCACTCCAGCCGCAACGTGGATGACATCCTTGGCCTGACCAATCCCAAGAATGCGGGCCAGCTCCGGAGGCACGACTTTTATAGCTGGCTGGAGCAGGACCAGCCGGACTTTGTCGTCATCCATACCCCAGTTGCCTTTGGCGAGATGGCTGCAACAGCGAGCCCGCTCTATGCCTATGAGCCGATCCACTTCGGCCCAGTCTCCCTGATGCACCGCAAGCAATCGGCGATGCAGCAGTCGAAGAAAGAGCCGCGCTGAAGCTTCTCCATCACATGGGCGCAGGCAGCGCGAACGTCAGCGCTGCCTGCAATGCCACCATGGCGATGACAGCCCAGCGGAAGATGCGGCCGTGGCGCGTCTCGAGCGCGTCGGCAAAGACGCCGCCGACGAACGTCATCAGAAACGGCAGAGCCCATAGCCACGGTTGGCCGAAGACGCCCGTCGTGACCAGAGGCAGGAAGCACAGCGCGATCAGCAGCGGGGTGGTATTGCCGAAGTAGCGCGAGCGGCGCGTGATTACGTAGAGGACCGTCGCGGCCGCCAACGCAATCGCGATGCCCGCGTTCCCAAATGAGAAGAGATGCCCCCGCGCCGCTGCCGTGCTGATGCCGATGCGCCCCGCGCCGGAGCGGAAGTAGTACGTCAGCGCATCCGGATGAAAGGCATAGCAGGCAAAGAGCAGCAGAAACGCGCCGAGCGTTCCGGCAATCATGACCATGGGCACTGCCGTGCGATTGCGCTCCGCCAGGTAGATCATGAAGACGAGCGCCAGCGGCAGCGTCAGCAGCAGCGCGGCCGAATGCGATGCAGCCACCAGCGCCAGCCCGACGGCCAGCAGCACAATGCGCGGGCGCCACTTGCGCCGCGGCCCTTGCATAGCATGCGCCACGCCTATGGCCGTGTAGAGAGTGGCAAAGATACCCAGCGCCGTCGTGATCTCGGCATTGGGCTGCGAGCCTGCGGCCACGATCGCGGGCGAGACGCAATAGAACGCCAGCGCAACAAAGCCGCCGGGATTGCCGAAGAGCCGCCGCGTGACCCACCACAAGGCGCCGCCCAGCAGCAGCGCGGCTATGGTGAAGGGAAAGCGCAGCAGCAGTTGCACGTAGCTCAGCTCATGGCGCATCTCCCAGGTGCTGGTATCGCTGCTCTGCCCTGCGATCAGCCGCTGCAGAGTGAGCGGCAGCCCAGCCATGCGGTAGGCCAGCACGCCGTCATGGATGTTGCCGCAACTGGTGAAGTAGCCGGCAATCGGCGAGGGCCGCTCCCATATCTCCCGGCCGCAGCGCGCGTATTGATAATCGCTGTCGGTCAGCGGGGTGCGCGCGATCTGCCGCAGGCATTGCGCCAGCAGCAGCAGAAGCAGCAGCGCCGCGATCTGCTGCGGGCGATCGAAGCGAAAGCGCCGCAGATGGTGCCCCGGATGATGTTCTGGCCGCGTCCCGGCACCCGATGCCGCTTCATGCGAAGCGGGCGTCAGGACTGGCTGAGAGGTATCTGTGGACATGAGGACGCGTTCTGTTCAGTGTACCGGACACAGCGGCGTGAACCCTCAGCGCGCGGCGGCTTCCATGGCATGACGCAGATGGCCATGCGCCTCGCGCAGCAGCCCGTCGGCCTGTTCGCGGCTCAACCCGTGCGCGTGCATCAGGAGTGCGGCTTTGATCGATCCTGCTTCGCTGAATAACGCTGCCGCCTGTTGACGCGGCAGCCCGGTGAGTTCGACCACGATGCGCTCGGCGCGGTCGGCAAGCTTCTCGTTCGACGGCTGCACATTCACCATCAGGTTGCCATAGACCATGCCCAGCCGGATCATCGCGCCGGTCGACAGCATGTTCAGCACCAGCTTGGTCGCGGTGCCTGCGCGCAGCCTCGTCGAACCGGTGACCACCTCCGGCCCGACTGCCGGAGTGATGGCAATCTGCGCCCCTCGCGCGACTTCGGAATTCGGTACACAACTCACGCCGATGGTGGTCGCGCCGAGTGAGCGCGCATACTCCAGCGCGCCCAGCACATAGGGCGTGCGGCCGCTGGCCGCGATGCCCGCCAGTACATCCTTCGCGGTGAAGCTGTGCGTACGCAGATCGGTTGCGCCCAGGTCCGGCGAGTCCTCCGCACCCTCCACGGAATGCCGCAACGCATAGTCGCCACCGGCAATGAAGCCTTGCACCAGTGTCGGCGGCACGTTGAAGGTGGGCGGGCACTCCGACGCATCGAGCACGCCAAGCCTGCCCGATGTACCGGCGCCCAGGTAAAACAGCCGTCCCCCACGTTCCGGAGCAAGCGCAGCGGCAATGGCATCGACCGCGCGGGCGATTGCGGGAATCTCGCGAGCGACCGCATCGGCCACCTCGCGGTCGGCCGCGTTCATCACCTGAAGCATCTCGGTGGTGGAGAGTTCGTCGATGTGCTCGCTCGGCTTGTAGCGAGCCTCGGTCAGCAGAGTCGAGAGCGTGGCAGCGGGTTGTGTCGCGGAATTCGAATCAGACATGGGCACCGTGATGGTATCGCAGTGGG
>JAUTWX010000425.1 GCA_030838385.1 Acidobacteriaceae bacterium | reverse complement strand
AATCCGCACGGCGCAAGACGGATGGGCCGGTTACCGTTGGACGCGCGACTGACAGCCAGATCATCGAGGGGACACAGGCCGCGGAAGTCCGAGTACCGGCGCGGCCAGTAGCTGCAGAAGCTCAAGGCGATCCGGAAACGGCCAGATTGATGGCGCGGGCCAGAGCACTGCTGGGACAGGGAAATATCGTTGCGGCGCGGACAGTGCTTGAGCGCGCGGCCGACACGGGGAGCGCACAGGCGAGCTTCATGCTCGCGGAAACATATGATCCGATCATTCTTTCCACATGGGGGACATACGGAACGCGCGGCGAAGCGACGAAGGCGCGCGAGTTCTATGCGAAGGCCCATGCTGCCGGAATTCAGGAGGCGAAGACTCGATTCGACGCGTTGGGTCAGTGAGGATTGACATTTTTGGCATTCCGCATCGGCCTTGTGGAGCGATGGCCCGAGGCTGGAAACCGAATTTGACGCAAGGGAGCTCGCGGATGAACATGTATTTTAGATCAGGCTTATTGATAGTGCTCGCCGTGTTCGCGCCGGTGATTCTAGCGCTTCAGCCTGCCAAGGTCGATGCACAAACGCGGAGCGCCCGCCCGCCGCAACGTTCCCAAGCGCACGCGGCGGAGCAAGAGAAGATGAATGCCTGGACGGTCGGCCTCGCGGGCGGCTTACTAGAGGGTGCGCCTATTCGGCTTGCCGCGGAGATGGCCCGCGTCGCCGACGACGGGCCAAATATGCATATTCTGCCGATCGTCACCCGCGGCGCCACGGAAAATCTGAATTCACTCCTGTACCTACATGGTGTCGACACGGCGATCATCAATTCCGACGCGCTCGAAGAGTACAGGATTCAGGTACCGGAGATTCAGCATCGCATTACCTACCTGCTTAATCTCTTCCCGTCGGAGCTGCACATCTTTGTTCGGCCTGAAATCGAGAGCCTGCAGGATCTCCCCGGCAAGAAAGTGAATTTCAATACCCAGGGCACGGCTGCCGCCTATTCTGGGCCGCTGATCTTCAGCCGCCTCAGCATCAATACAGAAAAGACCTTCATTCCCCATCAGGTCGCACTTGAGCTGATGCGCAAAGGCGAGATAGCCGCCGTCGTCTTCATTACGTCGAAGCCGGTTGACGCTTTCATACGCGGACGCTGGGAATCTGGTTTCAAGTTCCTCCCAGTAAATTACGATAGCAAGTTCGAGGATTACTATCTTCCCGCGACGTTGGAGGCCGGCGAATACCCCAATCTGATCAAACCGGGCGAACGGGTGTCGACGATCGCGGTACCGACCGCTCTGGTGGCGTTCAATTGGCCGGCACAGTCGAACCGCTATCAACGCGTCGCCCGCTTCGTCGATTACCTGTTTTCCCGGATCGACAGGCTGCAGGCGCCGGGATTCGACCCGAAATGGAAGTCGATCAATCTCGCAGCGACAGTCCCAGGACTCACCCGCTTCGTGGCGACGCAGGCATGGCTGGATCGGCAGCCGCGCGGAGCGCGGGCATCACAATGAAGGTCGACGCGATTCCCCTTTCTGTCGCAATCAACGTCGTGAGCGGTGTCGCTCTCGGGCAAGGTGCGAGCGATCCGATGGAGCGTCTTCGCGCTTGCTCCCTGATGCAGCATGCAGAGCGGGTGGAATGTCTGGACAAGTTGCCGCGCAACATCGCGCCGCCGGCTCGCCCGGCGCCGGGCGGCGACAACTGGATCGTCAGCGAGACCACCTCACCCGTGGACTATACGCAGATCGTCTCCGCCACCACGTTTTCTCGCGGTGGCTCGAATAGCGCCCCGATGCAACTCTCCATTCACTGCCGCGGTGGCCGCACTGAACTAGTGGTCGCAGGACCAGCGGTCCCCCGCTGTAGTGGGGATTACGCCATATCCTATCGCATCAATGACGATCAGCCGGTGCAACTTCCTGCAGGTTCGCCATCGTTCGGTACCGGCGTTGCGGTCACGGGCGATGTTGTACGCTTGTTGCAATCGCTTCCCGAAGAGGGGGACATCGCCGTTCACCTCTCCACCCGAGCGGGTGCCGCCCAAGACGGGCATTTTTCCCTCAGCGGATTGAAGATGGTGCGAGAGAAAGTAGCTGCCGCGTGCAAATGGCCACACGCCGTTGCTAAGCCACGAAACTGAAGGTCATCTAAACTAACATGGGAGATACACAATGGTCGGGTTTGGAAACTTCGTTAGAGCGGCGGTGGGCGTCGTAGCGCTGCTCATCGTCGCGCCGGCGGCGGCGCAGGAGCAGAAGCAACCGGCGAAGCAGACCTTGAAGCGGCTTGCTGCTGACAAGAAGCAGAAGCTGCACCTGCTTGTCTTGCAGGTGAATACGAATGAACCTGCGATGATGAATCTCGCGCTCAACAATGCGACGAATGTCGCCCAATACTACAAGGATCTCGGCGAGAAAGTGACGATCGAGGTCGTTACTTTCGGTCCTGGCCTGCATATGCTGCGCGACGACACCTCGCCGGTCAAGGCGCGGATCAAGGCGATCAAGGAAAGCACGCCAGCAATCTCCTTCAAAGCCTGCGGCAATACTCAGGAAAATATGCGCAAAGTCGAAAACAAGGAGATCCCCCTTGTTCCCGAAGCGAGCGTGGTGAAGTCTGGTGTTGTGCATGTGATGGAACTGCAGGAGCAAGGCTGGTCGTATGTAAAGCCATGACGCACCAGGGGGACCATCGCAATCAACGGCACAAGTGCGAAGTGCGTTGCCGCCGAAACGCAATCCTAAAGTGAGATATCCGCACAATTGGGGCAAGGCCTCCTTTTGACATGCCATTCTAATGCCAGGCGGCGGGCTGTGAGCGCTGATACGACAGTCGTTCGGCGCGTCAAGCTGGTCTGCGAGAATGAGATATGGCGCTGCAAACGGTCCTGGCTCTGCGTGCTACGCGGTATGTCTTCTGTCGGTGATGCTCCTGTCGGCCGGGGCGCCCGCGTTCGCACAGGATGCAGCGCCGGCTCAAACTGACGTCGCGCGGCCGAGCGGCGCGCTGGGTAACGATCTGCCGCTTGAATTTTTCGCGCGCGTGACCTGGCGGGAGAGCCGCTTTCAATCCGATGCGGTCGGACCGGTGTCGCGCAACGGTCAGCGAGCGCAGGGGATTGCGCAATTGATCTTGTCGAGCGAAGTCGCG
>JAUTWX010000300.1 GCA_030838385.1 Acidobacteriaceae bacterium | reverse complement strand
AACTCGGGGTTGTCGATGACGATCTCGTAGCCGCGAAACTGGTTTTCCCAGGTCTCAATCTCAGGAAAATGCGTGGCAAGCCCCGCGCGTGCGTGTTCATCTGTATATCGCGGCGTGGTGGTCATGCACATATTGTACCCATGAAGACTCCCTGCATCTTTCTGACTCCAAAGGCGCATGACGCGCGTCTTATATACTTACCCACGGTTTAGAGAACGAATGGCCGAAACCTCCAATGGCAGAGCGAGAACGCTGATCCTGTGGACGCTCGCCGCAATCCTGCTGGTGATTGTCTTCTTCCTGGTGCGCAGGCTCACCCGGGAGGAGCTGCCGCTGCGCGTGGCCCAAGCCACCACGCAGGACCTGATTACGACCGACAGCACCAACGGCAAAGTCGAGCCGCAACATAATTTCGAGGCGCATGCTCCCGCGCCGGGCATCGTGAAGCGCCTTTATGTCCACGCTGGAGAATCGGTGCCGAAAGGAAAACTTCTGCTGTCGCTGGATGACGGCGATGCCGTCGCACACAGCGTGGGCGCGCTGGCCTCCCTGCGCGGAGCGCAGGCAAACTACCAGGCCACGGAGCAGGGCGGCACGCAGGAGGAGCGTTATACGCTCGCTGATGAGCTGGCCAAGGCGCAGATGCGTCGCGACCAGGCGCAGCACGATCTCGACGCATTGAGGAAACTCGCCGCCCAGGGGGCTGCAGCGCCCAGCGAGGTCGCGTCAGCGCAACAGAGGCTGGACGCCGCCAACACCTCTCTCGCCACAGTTGAAAAGAGGCAGACTGCGCGTTATTCCCCCGCCGACATCGCCCACTCCAGGGCTGACCTGGAGCAGGCTCAGGCAGCCTACTCCGCCGCCAGCACCGTGGTTGCCGACTCCAATGTGCGAGCACCGTTCGCGGGCACCGTGTATTCTCTGCCGGTCTCGGTGTCGGAGTACGTCCACCCGGGCGACTTGCTGCTGCAGATGGCGGACCTTACCAAACTGCAGGTGCGCGCTTATTTCGACGAACCAGAGCTCGGAGCCCTCCACGCAGGCCAACCGGCAACCATTGCCTGGGATGCGCTCCCGCAACGTACATGGCATGGGCGAATCCTTATCATGCCTTCCACCATCATTACCTATACGACTCGCAATGTTGGCGAGGTGCTCCTGAGTGTGGATGATGCGGACGGTAAGCTGCTGCCGAGTACGAACGTTAAAGTCACAGTCACGGAACAGAAGCTGGATAACGTGCTCACCATTCCGCGCGAAGCGCTGCACAGTGAGAACGGAAAGGACTATGTCTATCTTCTGCACGGCAAGACGCTCAGACGGCAACAAGTCACGAAGGGCGCATTGAACCTGACTCAGGTGCAGATCGTCAAAGGGCTGGCAGAGAATGCCACCGTGGCGCTGAGCACGACCAACGGCGAGCCTCTGGCGGAAGGTGTACCGGTGCACATCGACCGCTAAGTAACCGGAGCGGCAAGTCCTCATGCGCATTGTCCCCCTATTGCTCATCGCTCTCTTCGTGCCATTCGCTGTGTTGGCGCTCACTCCCGAGGGCCGCATGGATGTGATTCGGGATCTCCAGCAAGGCCATGCAGACCATGCTCTGGAGGTGCTGCAGCCCGCCACTTCGGCGAGCACCGCGGACGCCGAAGCACAGCAACTCCTCTGCCGGCTGGCACTGCAACTGGAGCGGTGGGACGCAGCGGTAGCCGCGTGTGCAAAGGCGGTCGCGCTGGACGGCAACAGCAGCAACAATCATCTCTGGTACGGACGCGCGCTGGGAGAGAAGGCGGACCGCGTCTCGTTCCTCAAGGCATACGGCCTCGCCAAGCGGGTGAAGGCCGAGTTCGAAACGGCTGTGACACTCGATCCGCACAACGCGGAGGCACTTTCCGCCTTGGGCGAGTACTACACGGAGGCGCCTGCCCTCGTCGGCGGCGGCAAGGACAAGGCTGCTGTGGTAGCCGGTAAGCTCGATGACGTGGACCATGCGCGCGCCGAGGAACTGCGCGGCCGCATCGCGGCGAGCAATAAGGACATGGCCGCGGCGGAGCAGCACTTCCGGGGAGCAATTGCTGCCGCTCCCCGCTCGGCAACCTACTGGATGGTCCTCGGCTCCTTTTACCAGAAGCAGCATGACATCGGCCGCATGCAGGAGGCGATCCGCTCCGGCCTGGACGCCAACGGCGGACGCGGCGAACCGCTGGTGGGCGCCGCGCACTTGCTGACCCGGACAGACCAGGACCCGCAGACCGCGATCCGGCTGCTTCGCCAGTACCTCGCATCTCCAGAGAAATCGGAAGATGAGCCGGCCTTCCGGGTGCATCTGCTTCTCGCCAGTCTGTTGAATAAACAAGGTGACGCAGCGGGTGCGGCGCGGGAGATTCAGGCCGCAACGGCCATTGCCAGCGTCTATCATCCAACCAAGCAGGTTGCTACTAATACAGGACGCTGAAGTACAGGACACCGCCCTTTGCCACTCGTGCCTCTTCGCTCGCGAATCGCCGCGCCCGCACTTGCCGCCTTCGCAACCTTCGCGATGATGGCGATCCCACCGGCAAAGGCGCAGATCTCGTTTTACACGGCAGTCGACCTGGCGCTGCGCAATTCCCATGACGTAAAGATGGCCGCTGCAGATGTGGATCGCGCTGCGGCGGGCGTATCCCAGGCGCGGGACGCGTATGTGCCCACCATGGCGATTGGCTCAAGCCTCGGTTACTCCTACGGATTTCCGGTCGGCCAACCCACTGTCGCCAATGCCTCCGCGAATTCCCTGCTGGTGTCTTTTTCGCAACCAGCTATGATTCGTTCCGCGCGCGCTTCGCTGGCGGCGGCGCAGGCATCGTTGCGCGATACACGCGAGAAGGTGGTGGCAGACGCAGCCCTTATCTACATCGAGTTGGATACCGACAAACGAGAGTTGGAGGCACTGGACCAGCAGCACAGCTTTGGCGAACGGCTGGTTGAGATCGAACGCGAACGCAACGCGACGGGACTGTCGAGCGCCATGGATGTCACGCAGGCCGAGTTGACCAACGCACAACTCGAACTTCGCCGGCTCCACATCCAGGACCACATGAGGTTGCTGCAGTTACGTCTTGCGAACCTCACCGGACTGACGGAAAACTCCATGGCTCCGGAATCATCCTCGATTCCCACGGCCGCTGTAGCCCCCACTGCAGACACCCTGAACGCGACACTGAGTACCCACAGCGCCGCAATTGCCGCGTCCGAAGCGGACGTGAAATCGAAACAGGAGATGGCTCTCGGGGACAGCCGGAAGGAATGGCGGCCGCAAGTCGCCTTTGGCATTCAGTACAGCCGCTACGCGAAGTTCAACAACTATGCCGAGTATTATCTGCGCTTCCAGCACAACAACTTCGATGTCGGCGTCGACGTGAAACTGCCAATCTTTGACGCAGAGGCTCGTGATCGCGCGCGCGGGTCAGCAGCGGATGCTGTCCATGCCCGCGAACAGGCGAACCTCTTTCGCCTCCAGTTGAGCGAGCAGACCCGCGAACTTTCCGGCAGCCTGGGGGAGTTGCGAGCGCAACAGAAGATCGCCCGCCTGCAGAGCGACTACGCACAGGAAAACCTGGACGCCGTGATGACCCAGCTACAGAGCGGGTCCGGTAACCCGAACGCTACCCCCCTGACGCCGCGCGATGAGCAAAAGGCCCGCATCGAGGAGCGCCGCCGCTATGTGGACAAGCTCGATGCCGATTTCCAGCTCATCCAGGCAGAGATACAACTGCAGCGCTCGCTGGGCAGCGTCGAAGAATGGGCAATGCAGGCTCCTCATCCATAGGAATTTGCGACCGATTAGGAGCCCGGCACCTGCACTCTTTTCAGGGCAGTTTTTCGCCGTTTCACTGTGCTCCGGCTGATACACTAGGGGTTAGACAATATGCCACTGAAGACGCTCTTTCTGAACCCGCCTTCGTTTGAAAACTTTGATGGCGGCGCCAGCAGCCGCTGGCCCGCGACCCGCGAAATCGAGTCCTACTGGTATCCCGTCTGGCTCGCCTATCCCGCCGGACTGCTCGAGGGTTCGCGCCTCCTGGATGCCCCGCCGCACCACATCTCTGCCGAGCAAACGATCGAGATCGCGAAAGGCTACGAGTTTCTGGTGCTGTTCACCAGCACCGTGGGCTGGGCCGGTGACCACGGGTTGGCCGAAGCCGTCAAGCGGGCGAACCCGTCCATCAAGATCGCCTTCGTCGGGCCGCCGGTCACGACCTCACCCGACCGCGCACTGAATGAGTGCCTCGCGATCGATTTCATCTGCCGCCGCGAATTCGACATGTCGGTGGTGGAGTATGCGAACGGCAAGCCTCTGCCGGAAATCCTTGGCATCAGCTACCGGACTGCTGATGGCGTCATCGCACACAATCCCGATCGCCCGCAGCTTGAAGATCTGGATGCGATGCCCTGGGCGACCAAGATCTACAAGCGGGACATGGATGTGACGCGTTACAACGTGCCCTTCCTCCTGCACCCATACATCGCGCTCTACTCCACGCGCGGGTGCCCCGCACAGTGCACCTTCTGCCTGTGGCCGCAGACGCTGAGCGGCCATGCCTGGCGCAAGCGCTCTACCGATGACGTCGCAGCCGAAATGAAGTGGGCGAAGGAAAACTTCCCGCAGGTGAAGGAGTTCTTCTTCGACGACGATACCTTCAACATCCAGAAGGCGCGCACCGTCGAGCTGTGCGATAAGCTCAAGCCGCTCGGCATCACCTGGTCCTGCACCTCACGCGTCACTACGGACCGCGAAACGCTGAAGGCGATGAAGGACGCCGGCTGCCGGCTGCTGATCGTAGGTTACGAGTCGGGCGATCCGCAGATCCTCAAGAACATCAAGAAAGGCGCCACCGTCGATCGAGCACGCACCTTCACCAAGGACTGCCACGATCTAGGTCTCACCATTCACGCTGACTTCATCCTCGGTCTGCCGGGCGAAACCAGAGAATCCATCCGCAACACCATCAATTTTGCAAAGTCCCTGGATTGCGAGACCATCCAGGTCTCGATCGCGCACGCATATCCGGGTACCGAGTTTTATGACTTTGCCGAGAAGAACGGCTTCATCACCAACCACAACATGTCGGACTCCGGTGGACACCAGATGGCTCACATCGAGTATCCCGGCCTGCCGGCCGAGTATGTGCTGGAGATGGTTCACCGCTTCTACGACGAGTATTACTTCCGGCCCAAGGCAGCAGCTCGCGTGGTGTGGAAGGCCATCGTGAACCGCGATGTGCCGCGTCTGTATCAGGAAGCCAAAAGCTTCATGAAGCTACGCGCCCAACGCAACAAGATCGTCAAGGACACGAAGCAGCAACAGGCCGCAAAGACCACGCCGGTAGTGAACGCCGGAGCCTGATCGGCGTCTTCCATCTCAATGCGAGGCGGCCTCCGGGCCGCCTCTGTCGCTCGCGGGACGTCTGATGACCCTACGCCGATACATGATCCTCGCCATCGTGACGCTCACCTCGGCACTAGGTGACACCTTCCTCGCCGTCGGCATGAAGGAGCTCGGGCCGGTTTCGCTGCACCATCTGAGCCCGCTGATCGTCGCGCTGAAACTGCCGTGGGTTCTCGCCGGCGTTGTCCTTCTGATCGGATTCTTCGCCTCGTACCTGACGGCCCTCTCCTGGGCTGATGTCACCTTCGTGCTGCCCGCCACATCGTTCGCGTACGTCGTCGTGGCGCTGCTCTCCCGGTTCTGGCTGCATGAGCAGATCACGCCGGCGCGTTGGCTTGGCATCTTCTGCATCGTGGCCGGGGTCGGTTTCGTGACTCGCGGGCCCGCCTACACGGAGATCCCCCGTGCCCAAGCTGTCGAGCCGCAACAATCCGCAGCAGCCGTGCCAGTCTGCACCTCCATCGCCCAGCCCGGAGCGAAGCGATGATTCCAAACGGAGCCAAGCGATGATCGCGGGTGTCACAGGTCTCGAGCTCGCCGCCATGCTTGCCGTGAATGTCTCTACTGCTACGGCGGGCGACATCCTCATCGCTTCTGCGTTTCGGCAGATTGGCGATTTCGATGTCATCATGGCGCGCAGCGGGATTCTGTCCGCGATCTTCACTGTACTTCGCAACTATCGCTTTCTTAGTGGCTTCGCCGCCATGGCCGTGAGCTTCTTTGCCCTTCTCTTCACGCTGAGTCATGCAGATGTGAGCCTGGTCGCGCCCGCCGCCGGGTCGCTGACCTTTGTGACCAATGCCGTCGCTGCTCGGATCTTTCTGAAGGAACGAGTCGACCGGCGGCGGTGGGTGGCTGCGATCTTTGTCTGCTGCGGCGTGGCGCTGCTCAAGCACTAGCGCGCAATGAGCCGGTATTGGATTCGTCGCGCGTCGCGAGTGCTCCTGTTGTGCGTCCTCGCTCTTCTCACTTGCGCTCTCGCGTACTTCCTTACATCTCCGCCGGACCCGCGCCATCGTCTGAGCATGGCCACCGCGTACGCCGCTCTGTGCTTCCTCGGCGCGACGCTCATGCTCGGCCCGTGGAAGGTACTTCGCCGCCGATTGACCCCGGTCAGCTACGATCTGCGGCGGGATCTAGGAATCATCACCGGCATTCTTGCGCTGCTGCACACAGGCATCGGACTCACTGTGCATCTACGCGGGCGCATGTGGATGTACTTCTTCAAACGGTTCCATCCGCTGCGATTGCAGACCAGCGCCTTCGGCGCCGCAAACTACACCGGTCTTATTGCCGCCGGGTTCTTCGTAATGTTGCTTGCCATATCCAACGATTGGTCGCTCCGCGCGATTGGAACTTCTCGATGGAAGAGCCTGCAGCGGTGGACCTATATCGCGTTCATCCTGACGCTGGCTCATGGCATCCTCTTTCAATGGGTCGAGAAGCGTAACGTTGGCTGGATACTCTTCTTTTGTGCCGTGGCTGCGACAACGCTTGTAGCGCAGTCACTCGGGTATGTACAAAGACGCAGGCAGGCGATATCGGATAAGGTCTCGCGTTAGCAATCTCAAAATGGAACTGTATCCATCGAAGTAGCAAAACTCTGGCATGATGTCTGCTGCAATTCGCTATGCTGGAAATAGGGACAATGTAATCCGGAAAGTTAGCCCAGGCCGAGTGACAATAACCCCAACAGAATGAGATTTATACGGCTAACTCCTTTGTTTGGAAATTTTTAGGCCTCCGGAGGGAGCTTAAAACCCACATTTCAGAGGAGTAGGAGCAGGGCCTCCCGCACCGGGAAGGGGGGTGGGGGCATGGTACTGTTACCCGCCGCGGTCTGTTCAGGGCAAAACCGAGTCCTGCTATCTCCACGTAGGCAGGCTGCCCGAGAGCGCGCGATCCAGATAGGTCGCAGCACTGATCAGAGCCAGATGCGTCAGCGCCTGCGGATAGTTCCCCAAGTGCTGTCCGCTTCGTCCCAACTCCTCGGAATACAAGCCGACGTGATTGGCATAACCCAGCATCTTCTCAAAGAGCAGCCGGGCCTTATCCAGTTCTCCGGATCGCGCAAGGCACTCGATGAACCAGAATGAACAGGCCGTGAAGGCACCCTCGCTTCCAGCAAGGCCATCCAGACCGGTCTCCGTTTTGTAGCGGTAAACGAGGGTATCGACCGTCAATTCCTCTTCGATCGCCTTGAGCGTGGAAAGCCAGCGAGGATCCGTAGGACTGATAAAGCGCATCAGCGGCATCAACAGCACGGCGGAATCCAGATCGTTCGATCCCTGGCGCTGCACGAAAGACTTGCGCTCTTCGCTCCAGAAATTGTCGTGGATGTCATCGGCGATAGCATCCCGCGTCGCGTACATCCAATCGAG
>JAUTWX010000288.1 GCA_030838385.1 Acidobacteriaceae bacterium | reverse complement strand
GAATGGGATGAGCCGGTTGCCCCCAGACCGTGAGCGAAAGCAGCAGCATGCAGATCCATCCAAACCTCTTCGGCATTGTGTCCCTCCATCGCGCCGGTGCGCCGTCAAACGTTTGTCAGGCGGCTGCAGAACCTCCTTCGCATATTACTAGGAGAGAAGCAGGATTGGCCTCAGTGTCCGGCGAGTGACAGCAGCAGCGTGGCCAGAAGCAGACATACCAATCCCAGCGTCTGCAGGGTTCTCGCGCTCCGCGGTGCACTCTTCCACTCCGCTGTGAGGACACCGGAGACAGTCGCGGTGATGATCATGAAGCTCTGGAACAGCCCCCACCCTACGGAAACTCCCAGCGGGCCGAGGAACACCGCGCTCATGCCATAGAGAGCGAAAGCTCCCATCCATAGCACCGCCATCAGGGTTGGCCAGATCACTTCCCCGCGATCCTGCTGAAAGATGTGCCAGCTCCTGCCGCGCCACAGCAGGAAGACGCTATACGCCACGTTGGGGACGAAGCCACCAAGCAGGGCGACGGGCCAGACAGCATACGCTGCGCGGACCGGCGTGTTGCCAACCAGGACTGCCTGCTGCGCGAGCTGTTGCCCGAACGCAAAGGCGAAGTTCAACATCGGCGCCATGAAACCACACAGAATTGCCAGCAGGATCGCCGTTACATAACCGCGCTCGTCTCGAATCTCATCGCGATCGCTCCGTTCCCGCTTCTTACCACCGATAGCGGTCAACGCGACGCCGGCAATCATCACCATGACACCGGCGAGAATCTTGATCAGCGTCGCATGAGAGATGTTGACCGGAGGCCCAAAGAAGAGCGGAATCAGCGTGCCAAGAACGGCGCCCAGCCCAACGATGATGGCGTACGCAATGCCAAGGCCAAGCCTACGGACCGAGATACCGAACAGGACTTGCGCGATACCCCAGCCTGCTCCAAATGCCAGAGGAGTGACAAAAGCCGCAGCGGCAAGCCCTCGATAGACCGCGAACAGATGGTCTACCAGCAATAACGCAAGCGTCCAGGGGAGGATCACCAGCGATACAACGCTGAAGATGAGCCACAGATTCTCCCATTTCCATTTGCGGGCAAACTTGCTGGGGAGCATGCAATTGCCCGACATCAGGCCGGCAACCATCGTGAGCCCAACGCCTTCAAGGACCGCCGCTGTCATCTCATCCTTTCGTGCGTGGTCTCATCCTCGAAGGAACGTGGCACATTTCCGAGGGGCGTTAGAACGATCGCCTGCTCATTTCAGAGTATAGGGAAGTGTCGCAGGATGAATGGAAGGCGCGAGCAGCAGCAATTCGGAGAAACTTTAATTCCAGCGGTGGGCGGGCTCGGTCCAGCCGAATGCGTTCGGAATCACACGCAGTTCCGCGGTCGCCTCATCATTGACATAGACCGAAACGATATCGAAGCGGACGTGCTTCGGCTGCTCGCGGAGGCTGGCCATGTACAGACGTGCCATGCGCCGGATCATGCGCCGCTTGTCCGCGTCCACAGCCGATTCCGCCGTCGCTATGTCGAACCGGCTACGCGTCTTTACCTCGACGAAGCACAGGGTATCGCCCTCCCAGCAGACTAGGTCCAGGTCTCCTGGCTGGCGTGAGGAGCGCCAGCGCCGGGCCACCACCATGCAGCCCTTCTTGCGCAGGTGGAAGTAGACAGCCTCTTCCCCGTGGTCACCCAGTACCAGGTGGGCGTTGCTGTCCTGCTGCTGCAGGGGCTTGCGTCCTGACCACCGGTCGATCGCAGGTATCAGCAATTCCAGCATGCGGACCCGCCCCGTCGCCAAGTGAGTCATGGCAACATTCTGCGGCGCGACGGTGCCGAAGGGAAGGTTACTTAGGTCGCAGTGGCTTGGCAGGCAATGGCACGCATCGTACGAGAAAGGTAGCAGTCGCAGCTGTTCTGGGACCCATTTCGGAACGAGCGCCCAGAGAAAAGTGCAAGTGTCATTACCAGCGGCATGCCACTCCCCCTGGTGGTGCATGGGGTTGCGATACGGGCGTTGCTACGCTCCCGGACATGGGAACCTATCATGTTCTTGCCGCTGGTACCGTCCTCTGGTTGCTCGCTTCCGCGGGAGCGACGGACTCACACCTTCCGGCCGTTCTGACTGCTAGTCTGACGGTAGGAGCCTTGTTGTTAAACCGCATGGTTCGCAGCCGGAGGGGAAGCATTGAATCGCGGCGCTGAACCGGTCAGGAGTGGGATGGCGTCAAAAACGGCCTGGACGGCCTGGATCTGGTTTGCCGGCGCTGCGGTCTGGTGGGTGAGCGCCGCTCTGGCTGTCCATTACAACCATCGGACGCATGCGCTCTTGTCGCTGTCGGTCGCGGCCCTCTTCTTCTTCGCCGGCCTTCTTTGGCTCAAGCTGCCACCGCGCAAGCGCTGAATGGCGGCGTTCTCGATTACCTAAATCAGTATTCGTCGTGATGCGGGCTCTCGCTCATCGGCCTGCCCTGACTTGCCCAAATGATGCAGCCCACCCCAAGCGCCACGCAGGCGGCGACGCCCAGCAAAATCCACGTCATCGGTGCTGCCATCCAGGTCATTGCTGATTGCTCCTCGAGCTAGCTGCTCTCAAATCACTGTCCAGATAAATGTAGCGCGGTCCGCGTCCGCTTGGAAAGGTGCTCGCACTCGCGGTCCGAATGCCTACCCCCGCGGAACGAACCGCGTATCCAGCAGGTCCAGCTCCCGCTCCAGCTTGCGCAGCACGTGATCGCTGACGCGGTCTTCATAGCGCATCTTCACCAGCGCCGCCCGTTCGGCTGCGCGCACCCGGCTATTCAGGTCGGACATCTGAGTCCATTGGCTTGGCGTCGGGTCTTCGCCATCCTTCGGGTGGTGCCCCTCCACCATCGCGTACCGGTCTTTGTAGTGGTGCAACACGTCCAGCCAAACCGCTTCGTCGGGACGAGCAGCGGAGTCGAGCGATTCCAGATAATCCAATGCGCCGCGCAGCATCCGCTTTCGCGCCTCGCGCTCGACCGTTTCCAGCGGGTCGACTTCGCTCAGCCCAAGCTTGCGGATGAGCGAAGGCAGCGTCAATCCCTGAACGACCAGCGTGACCAGGATGACGCAGAAGGTGAGGAAGATGATGACCTCACGTTGCGGAAAGGGCGAACCGTTATCGAGTGTGCGCGGCAGTGAGATGGCCGCCGCCAGCGCCAGCACGCCGCGCATCCCCGTCCAGCCAAGCACAAACACCGCGCGCGCATTGGGCGGCCGGTAGCTCTGCTTGAGCAGCCGCGTACGTATGAAATACGCAAGCCGCGCTCCCGGGTACATCCAGAGCATGCGCAGCGCAATCACTACCGCCGTAAGAATGGCCGCGTCGAACAGGAGTTCACGATGGCTGATGCCGCGAATGCCGTGGAGGATGAAGGGAAGCTGCAGCCCGATCAGAATGAACACGACACCGTTCAGCAGGAAGTCCAGCGTATTCCAGACGGCTGCATTCTCCAGCCGGGCCTGCGTGCTGAACACCTCGGAGCTCTTGTGGCCTAGATAAAGCCCGCAGACCACGGTAGCCAGTGGCCCGGAGACGTGGATGCTCTCCGCCAACAGGTAAGAGACATACGGCGCCATCAGGCTCAGCGTGATCTCGATTGGCGGATCGGTGAGACGCAGTTGCAACCGGTGGATCAGCCACGCTGCGATAAAACCAACGACAAGACCTCCTCCCACTAGCGTGAGCAATCGCACCAGACCTTCGCCGAAGCCGGGCTCCTGACCGCTGACCACCAGACCGGCGGCGAACTCCAGAGCCAGCAGCGCGCTCGCATCGTTCACCAGGCTTTCGCCTTCAAGTATGTCCACGATCGCGCGCGGTAGTCCCACACGGGCTGCAATGGACGTGGCGGCAATCGCGTCTGTGCTGCAGACAACGGCACCCAACACCAGTCCCAGCCGCCAGTCGATGCTAGCTGGCAGCAGATACTCACTGGCCACCGCCACTCCGAGCACCGTGAAGCCGACCAGCCCAAAGGCCAGCAGCAGCACGCTCACCAGGTGAAAGCGGAAGTCATGCCAGGAAGTATTGAAGGCTGCCGCAAAGAGCAGCGGCGGCAGCAGGACCAGGAAGACAATATCCGGATTCAGCGAGATCTGTGGCAGGTTGGGGACAAAGCTCAACAACAGCCCGCCCACCACCAGCACGATGGGATAGGGCGTCTGGAAGCGCCGCGAAAGCGTGGTAAGCGCTCCCACCAGAAAGAGCAGCAAGAGCAGGATCAGTTCCGCATGATGGATACTGCCTGCGCGCATGCCTTCTCCTTGCGCTTCAGTCTAGCGTGTTGCCTGGCTGCCGCGACCTGCCTCCGCCATGAAATGACAGGCATAGAATCAGCAGAGACTATGCAACTCGATGCGATCCAGAAAGCGCTGCGAGAGGCCCAGCTCGACGGCTGGCTCTTCTACGACCATCACCATCGCGACCTCATCGCATACCGCATCCTCGGACTGAGCGAAGGCCTGCACATCACGCGTCGCTGGTTCTACTTCGTGCCCGCGACCGGCGAGCCACGCAAGCTGGTCCACCGCATTGAGAGCCTGCGTCTCGATCCGCTCCCCGGCAAAGCACAACTCTACAGCTCGTGGCAGGAGCTTGAAGACGGTCTGCGGAAGATGCTCAACGGTGCAGAGCGCATCGCCATGCAGTACTCGCCGCGCAACGCCATCATGTACGTCTCGATGGTGGACGCCGGTACCATCGAAGTCCTCCGCGAGATGGGCAAGACCATCGTCAGCTCCGCAGATCTCGTCAGCCGCTTCGAGGCCGTCCTGACTCCGGAGCAGGAGAAGAGCCACTACGAGGCGCAAGGCAAGATCGACGCGATTCTCGACGCCGGCTTTCGCGAAATCGGCAATCGCATCCGCTCAGGAGCCGGAACGACGGAGTACGCGATGGTCGAGTGGTTTCAGCGCGCCATGGCCGACGCCGGGCTGGTCTGGGAGCACGGCCCCAATGTCTCGGTGAACGCCAATAGCGCCAACTCGCACTACGAGCCGACCGCGGAGGCGCACGCTCCCATCCGCTCCGGCGACTTCCTGCTGATCGACATCTGGGCCCGCCCCAACCGCGAAGACGTCACCTTCTATGACATCACCTGGACCGGCGTCGTCGATCGCGAACCAACCGCGCAGGAGCAGGCCGTCTTCACTACCGTTCGCAACGCCCGCGATGCCGCCATCGCCAAAGTCAAGCAGGCCTTCGCGGCAGGGAAGCCGATCGCCGGCTGGGAGGCAGACGATGCCGCCCGTGCCGTCATCCGCGACGCCGGCTACGCGGAGCACTTTACCCATCGCACCGGCCACAACATCGGCACCGAGCTGCACGGTAGCGGCGCGCACCTCGACAATCTCGAGACGCATGACGAGCGCCTCCTGCTGCCGCATACCTGCTTCTCCGTCGAGCCTGGGATCTACCTGAAGGACTTCGGCATCCGCAGCGAAGTAAACATGATGACTGGGGACCGCGAAGCCAAGATCACCGGCCGCGTGCAGACGGAGCTGGTCCGGGTCTAGCTCAGCCTCGCCTGAGCCGCATCACCCTGCGGTATATTTGGTGGAGAGTCTCCATGGCCACCACCCCACCCGCCAAAGCCGCCACAACCAGCAAAAAGTTCGAAAAGGAATCGGAGGCGAAGAGCCCGCTGTTCTCCACGGCACTTCTCCTGGGTTGGCTGATTCCCGGCGCCGGTCATCTGCTCAGTCGCCGCTGGGTGCGCGGCGGACTGCTCTTCGCTGCCATCGGCCTGATGTTCACCCTGGGCCTGCTGATGCAGGGCAAGCTCTACGTCCCAAACCCAGGCGACCCGCTCGTCTTCCTCGGCTTCATCGGCGATCTTGGCTCCGGTCTGCTGTACATCGGCGGCCGCCTCTTCGGAGCCGGCCAGACCCCCGTACAGGTGGTCACCGCTGACTACGGCACCAAGTTCATCGTCGTAGCCGGCCTGCTGAATGTCATCGCCGCGGTGGATGCGCACAACATCCGCATCGGGAGGAAGCCGTGACCTTCGCGCCCTCCCACTTTACGGCCGTCCTGCTGTTCGCACTCCTCGCGTCCACCGTCTTTGGCATCACGCAGCGCAACGAACCACGCGCCATGATGCGCTACGGCGTCTACTGCTTTGTGCTTTTCGCTGGGGCGGTCATCGTAGCGAGCTGGCTCATGTTCTTCATCCGCCGCTAGCCTGCTTTAAGGTGTCATCTCGACCGGAGCGAAGCGAAGCGGAGAGATCTGCTTTTCTATTGCTAGCACCGCCATCTTGGTTGAAGTGAGCGACCAAAGGAAGCGAACCCTGCAGAACGCGCCGCCGGCGCCGTTGCCCGAATGGCGAATTCCTAGTTCCGTTGCCAGACCATGGCGTCGAAGGTGTGCCGCGACTTGAATCCCATGCGCCGGTAAAGAAACAGCGCTTCGTGGTTGCCTTCCGTCACCGTGAGCGAGATATAGTTCAGCCCCTGCGCGGCGAGCGCCTGCATACATTGCGTCAGCAGTAGCCGTCCCAGACCAGAATGGCGAAGGGCGGGCTCGATACAAAGCTGGGTGACGTGACCCGTATCGATGTTGACCCGCGAGCACAGCACGATGCCGGCCAGTTCCTCGCTGTCACGGTGCGCCAGCACCAGCGACGTCGCCGGATCGAACTGCCCGCAGCCCGGGAAGCGCACAATGTTGTGCAGAAAGCGCAGTGAGCCTGCGGTGGTGCGGTATTGATCGTTGATCACGCTGTCCAGATGTCCCTGGTAGGCGAGCGCGATCACCCGCCCCGCCGCCGCGAAATCGCTGTCCCGCCAGCTGCGCAAATGAAGCGAGGGAGGCAGAGCGATCATCGCGGAAGGCCGCTCCCGGTGTAATTGCCGCTCCATGAAGACCCGCGGATAGAAGTCAAAACCGTTCTGCGTGAAGACTTCGCGGAACTGTCCCTTGGGATGCAGCAGAAGTTGCGTCTCTACCCGCGCCGTTCCGGGAGTGCTCTGCAGCAGCTCCAGTGTGTGCTCCAGCAACCGCGATTCGATGCGGCTCGCGCGCTCCCGCGCCTGTGCGGTCGCGAATACATCTCCAATGACCGCCTTGTGTTGCTCATACACGCAGAAAACGTAACCGGCTGGCCGGCCATCTTCCGTTGCGACGAAGCCGGGCAGAATGCGCGAGTCCAGATAGTCGAGCAGGAGCTGTGCCGATGCGCGGTAATCCCAGCGCAGACGCCGCTGCCAGAGTTCGGTCTCCTCGGTCAGCAGGTCGCGCAGGGACGAAGCGGCAAAATGACGCAGGTCAAGCACATCCTGGCGGACTATCGCGCTTTTGGACAACGATGCGGCCAAACAGTGCTCTCCCGTGCGCCTGACCCTCGGCTACCTGCGAGTGTAAGCGTGGCCTTCCGCCACATGCAAAGAGAGAAGCAGGCCGGCAGCGTTACTTGTGTGGTGATCCAGTGGTATCGTCCGTACCAAGTGCGTCAACCTGATACACGGAAACGTGTTGCGCAGGATACGCGAAGAGGGGGTGGTAGGACCGCGTCGCCAGCAGCGTTCTCAGCTCCGGCAAGGCGATGTCGCGCACCACCAGGATGTGCGCTTGCCCGGGCACGCCATCCTTCTCGTAATCCAGCACTCTCTGGTCGCGGTAGAACGAGAGCCCAAATTCCAGGTCGCGCCGCAGGCGCAGCACGGCAACCGGTTCGTTGTGGATGGTGACTTGCGTGAGTTGCCGGGCGAGCGGCCGGGCCGAATATGCAAGATCCACCAACTGAATGGTGCGTTTGGTCTGCGGTATTGCCGGCATCCCGAAGAACGGCCCTACTCCGAAGAGGAAGAAGACCAGCACCGCCAGCGGCACCATGGTGGCGATGCGCAGCCGCTTTACCCCGAAGCGTCCCACTACCACCAGGATGAGCATGATGGTGCCGATGCCGGTGACGATGGCGGAGACGATCACCCGCACCGGAGGCATGCCGCCGGCAGCACGAAAAATGAACCACGGCAGCAGCAGCACCATCGTCACCGTGACCCCCGCAAGCAACGCATGCAGCACCAGCAGCCATGGACGGATGCCCTTCTCCTCCTGGCGCAAACGGTTTAGATAATCCGCGGTCAGGATAGCCAGCGGCGGGATCGACGGCAGGATGTAGCCGGGTAGCTTCGAGCGCGACAGTGAAAAGAAGACAACCGGGAAGAGCGTCCACAGGACGAGAAACTCCGGGAAGGCGTCTCCCCAGCGCGCATGGCTCACATAACGGTTCTTCGCACGCCGGGCACGCCATTCGTTCACCGATTCGACCGCTGCATCCACCAGCGCACGTATGGCGATCACCGTCCACGGCAGGAGCGCGAGCATCATGACCACCAGATAGAACCAGACGGGCTGCTCGTGCTCGTAAAGGTTAGTGGCGAATCGTTCTAGGTTGTGCTCGAGAAAAAAGACGCGGAGGAACTGCGGGTTTCTTCGCGTCACGGCGATGTACCAGGGCAGCACCATCGCCAGATAAAGGAGGATGCCGGGAATCCAGATCGTGCGTCGCAGCAGCGACCACTCCCGCCGCAGGGCGATGAATGCGAAGATGATGGCCAGTGCAAGAAACGGTGCGACCGGACCCTTGGCCAGCGTGGCCGCGCCGTTGAAGAAGTACAGATCGAAGAGCCAGAACTTCTTGTCCGTCTCGTACCACGCATACCAGCCCAGCATGCCGATGCAGAAGGGCGCCGCGAGCTGCATATCTGTAGAGGCGCCGCGCGCGAAGGCGATAATGCCGGCGCAGCTCGCTGTAATCAGCGCCGCATCCAGTTGGCCGCCCGGCCGAAAACGCCGGATGTGCAGGTAGATGAGCGATACCAGGATGAAGGCGAAGCTGGCCGACGGCAGACGCGCCGACCAGTCGTGCACGCCGAACTCCTTGAAGGAGAACATGGCGCGCCAGTAGTACAGCGCTGGCTTCTCCAGCCACGGTTTTCCGTAGAGCATCGGCGTGATGTAGTCGTGGCGGCCCAGCATCTCGCGCGCGATCTGCGCGTAGCGCGGTTCGTCAGCGCCCACCAGCCCCAGGCCGTCCCCGCCGAAGATCGGCACCAGTCCGTAGAAGAGGACGAACGCCGTGAAGACGAAGCAGACCGCTGTCTCTAGCGAGAGCCCCAGCGATGGAAAACGCGCCGTCAGTGCCTGCAGCCTGGCAAAAGGTGCAGACGCGTGGCTCTGTCCGTCAGTCTCTCTCACAGTCGTCCGGCCTCAGGCTATCAGATGGTTGTGGCGAGAGGAGCGGCTGCCGGGCGTCCGATGCCGTGCCCCACGATCTCAAATGTGGCAGGAGACAGCGCCGCGCTTCTCCAGATACTTCTGGTGATACTCCTCGGCACGCCAGAAGGTGCCCGCCGGAAGGACTTGTGTCGCAATCGGCTTCGTATGCTGATGGCTCGCTTCGAGCCGTGCAATCGCATCGCGTGCTGCAGCTTCCTGCTCCGGTGAGTGAAAGAAAACAACGCTGCGGTACTGTGTTCCCCAGTCCGGCCCCTGCCGGTTCACCTGCGTGGGATCGTGCAGCTCGAAAAATAAATCGAGCAGCGCCGCATAGCTCACCTTCTGCGGATCGAAGGTCAGCTCCACCACCTCGGCATGTCCGGTGCTGTCCGTGCACACGTCCTTGTAGGTGGGCTGCTCGAGCGATCCGCCTTCGTATCCCACCGCGGTTTCAATCACGCCCGGCACCTGCTGGAAGCGTGCTTCCACACCCCAGAAGCAGCCCGCTCCAAACGTCGCTTTTTCCATGATTCACTCCAATCCATTCGATGCGTGGGTCGCAGTCAGCGGCTCGCGCGCTTCGAGCTTGTGCTTTTCGACCTTGCCCGCTTCCGCGCGGGCCGTGTTGCGGGCAAATGCCGCTCCTCCACCTTGCGCAGTGCCCGTGGCGGTTCCGCAGCCTTCTTACGTGGACGTCCGGCACGTTCCAGTGCCGCCACTTCTCGCGGCTCCAACTCGCGGACCTCGCCCGGAGGCAGGTCCAGCACCAGCGTTCCGTAGCCCACGCGCCGGATCTTCTCCACGTGATGTCCGATCTCTTCAAACAGCTTGCGTATCTGGCGGTTTCGTCCCTCCGTCAGCACAACTTCGTACCACGGGTTCTCCGCATCGCGCATCAGCCGGATCGTCGCCGGTTCGGTAAGCACGCGCCCCGCACCACCACCCGGCTTCCCGCGCTCGATCATGATGCCGCGCCGCAATTGCTCAATCGCAGCCACCGTTGGGCGACCGCTCACCTTCACCAGATAGGTCTTCTCCACCCGCGCCGCCGCGCGTGTCAGCGCATTGGCCAGCGCACCGTCGTTGGTCATCAGCAGCAGGCCCTCGCTCTGATAGTCGAGCCGGCCCACTGGATAGACCCTCGTGCCCACGCGTTCAAAGAACTTCATAACCGTCGGACGTTTCTCCGGGTCGGAGACCGTCGTGACGTACCCCTTCGGCTTATTCAGCATGTAGTAGCGCGGCTGCTCCGGCCCCTGCAGCAGCTTGCCGTCTACCCGGATGTGGTCGTGCGCCGGGTCGGCCTTCGCGCCCAGCTCCGTCACCACCTGGCCGTTCACGCGAACGCGCCCTTCGGTGATCAGTGTCTCCGCCTTGCGCCGCGATGCCAGCCCCGCCGCCGCAATGATCTTCTGCAGCCGCTGCTGTGCCGCGCCGGCAGAGCCGTTCAGCTCGGGTACGCTCACGCCTCGCCAGCCTTCTGCTCTTCCATCACTGGCTCATCCGCAGCGGGTTCTTCCGGGGCGGGACCGCCGGGCTCGACAACCGGATCGACAGCCTCGCCCTCAACAGCCTCAGCGTCCTCCTGCTCTTCATCGTCGTCTTCATTCAACGACCGCTCCGCCTCGCTCGTCGTCAGGCCGCCTTCGCCTGGTGTCTCCACGTCGACGTCCGCCAGCTCGCCGGCCATCTTCTCGAACTCCTCGATGCTCGGCAGCTCGTTCA
>JAUTWX010000277.1 GCA_030838385.1 Acidobacteriaceae bacterium | reverse complement strand
AGCGAGAGCTGATAGAAGGTCTGCGCGGTGTTGGGCGAGATAGCGCTGTCCGGGAATTCGACCAGCAGATAGTTGTGGCCGTTGATGGTGTAGCGCGTGGGATGGTGCTGCGCGTCCTCGATGTTGTCGAACATCAGATGAAAGTCGCACCCCAGCCCGAGCGTGATCGCGTCGCCGAAGTTTTTGGTGACTGCATCCTGCAGCTCTGCAAACAGCGCGGCATTGTGCGCGGGATCGAAGTAGTACCGATGGCTTGCGTGCGGAGTGCAGGCGATGTGGGTGATACCGTCGGCAATCGCCATCTCCACCATGGCTAGCGAGATATCCAGAGTGCGGGCGCCATCGTCGAGCCCGGGGAGCAGGTGATGGTGAATGTCGATCATGCTAGCTGCGGGTCCCGGCGGTCACTTTACTCAGCGCTCCAATCCCATCGGAGGCGGCAACGCCGGTCAAGGCGTTGATGATGGACTGGAAGATGGGAAAGCCGTCGGCTGAGCCCAGCAGGGCTTCGCTGGAACGGTCCGGATGCGGCATCATGCCGAGCACGTTGCGACCCTGGTTAAGCACGCCGGCAATGTTGTCGAGAGAGCCGTTGGGGTTGGCCTCACGGGTGATCCCGCCGGATGGAGTTGCGTAGCGGAAGACGATGCGGTCCTCGCGCTTGAGCGCGGCGAGCGTGGATTCGTCACAGAAGTAGTTACCTTCCATGTGGCCGATGGGAATCTGCAGTACCTGGCCCCCGGTGAGCGCGTTGGTGAAGGGCGAATCGGTGGTTTCGGTGCGCAGATGCACCTGCTTGCAGATGTACTTCAGGCCAGCGTTGCGCATAAGCGCGCCGGGCAGCAGGCCGGATTCGCAGAGAATCTGGAAGCCGTTGCAGATGCCGAGCACGAGGCCGCCCGAGGCGGCAAAGCGCTTGACCGACTGCATGACCGGCGCGAAGTGGGCGATGGCGCCGGTGCGCAGGTAGTCGCCATAGGCAAAGCCGCCGGGGACGAGGATGGCGTCGCAACCCTGGAGATCTTCGCTCTCATGCCAGAGCATGGTGACCGGCTGGTGCGCAATCTGCTCGATGACGTTATAGGTGTCGTGGTCGCAGTTGGAGCCCGGGAAGACGAGGACGCCGAATTTCATGCTTCTAGCGTAGCAAAGAGAGCGTTTGCTTCGTGAGTATCAGGAGATTGCGCGCAGCATTGCCGACTTTGAGTCCCGAGCGAAACGCCGCTGGGCAGCGCGGGAAAGCGGGTAGCCGAGGCGCGCAAACGGATGCTGGGGGATGGAAAATGCCAGGATGTCGTACCACACCGAGTCATCCTCCGCGTGATGCTCGATGCTGAATCGCTCTTCGCCGCGTTCCACATGATGCTGGAGTGTGCCATAACTGAAGCCCCGACGCTGCATGTGGCCGCTATCATCGTCGATCATCCCGATTACGCGGCTGGCGCTGAGCGAGTAGAGGCCAAAGGTGCGTGCGAGCACGAGAACCGTCTGTCCGGGAACGATCGGCCCAGGCGGATGCAGAAGCTCGACCCACCCAATGTCAAACATCTTCCATTCGCAGAGAGCGGCAAAGGCACGCTCGAAGGTGCCTGAACCCTCTCCCAGCCGAATGCGGTTGCGGTCCAGGTTGTACCCATCAGGGAACGAACCTTCGATGGTCGCGCCGACCGCCGGATACGAGAAGCTGTCCTGCGTCGCCGTTTGGCGAAAGCGAGCGATGCGTTGCGCTGTAGGGCGGCTAAGGAAGAACATCTACTTCATCCGTTTCAGAGGGGGCGGGTTCTTACCGCGACATCACCGCGATGTGATTGGACTGCGTCTCTGCGCGGTGCTTGACCACCAGCAATATCGAATTTTGAATGCTGCGCATGACGGCATCTGTCCAGAGACCGGCGTAGAGATTGAAGTGTGTCGAGACACGTTCACGGCTGCTTAGATGGAGCAGCGTTTCGCGGTCGCTAGGCGATTCCAGTCGATACTCACCTTCTAAGACATCGAAATAACGGCCGCCGACCTGGACGTGCTCGTCTAGGGTCGTTGGCGGAATCTGGCTGGTATTCGCGTGAATGCTGAAGCTGAGATCGTGAAGAGAATCCCAATGGTCAATCGTCTCGGTGAAAACAAGACCGCCGGTGAAGCTGGCCTGGCGCACCCCACCTACGCCTTCGTGCGAAAGTGTGGCCTCCACGGGTCTGGGAAAGCCGACACTTCGTACCCATGAAGCGGGCAATTCCGCAGGGATTATAGCCGGGACTCGGATGATGTTCTGCCAGACCGACGCTGCTGACGCATGAATTGGAATCGCTGTCTCAACTGTCCGCAGATTTTGCGGGTCGGGCACTTTGCTCTCGAGAACCACTAAGAGCAGTGGCAGCAGCGCGACGGCTGAGAGTTGCGCGGGACGGAATCGGAGCCGCTGTGAAAGTCCTGCGGAGATGCCTCCGAGGGAGGCCATGATGAGCATGATAGGTGCCGCAAAGAGCAGACAGATTGAGCCCTCCCACGCAAACAGTGCGGCCAGCAGCATCGCGAAAATCGCTGGGAGCCAAGGAAAGGTTATCCAGTAAGCAACGCCTGGCGGGGCCGGTTCGCTTCTCGGTCAAGATGAAAACGCGCAGTTACGGTCACATAGCCCATCGTGAAGGGCACCCCAAAGAGGAACGCCACAGTCATGACTACGACCGTCGTGGCGAGGATGTTACCCGCAACGGGGGGTAGCATCTGATGGCTGAAAAGAAACCGCATTGTGAGTCCGTACAGTGCGCCAACGCCGATCGCGGCAAGATTGACTCGCGCACTACGAATGAGGGGCCGGAGGTCCATCGTTTTCCTCTTGCGGAGCAATCTAACATGGGGCATGGACGACCCTGAGCCGAAAGAGCAGCCGACATCGCCGGTGCCGTACGAACCGGCGCAGCCGCCGGTGATGGAGCCTCCCGAGCAGCCAGTCGGATATGCGAAGGCGCAGCGGCCGGCCGTAGAAGCTTTGGCCCCGGCGATCAGCGGGCGGCCATCGCCGGGGCAGCATCTGCGCACTGCCGGTACTGCGCTGGTGAACTGGTGGCGCGCTGTTTCCATCGAAGCGCTTTGCGTGGCGGTGCTGTGGCTGATCGGCCTCGAAATTCTGCGCGTGCCGCTGGCGCCGGCATGGGCGTTGGTCGCGGGATTGATGGCGTTCGTGCCCAACATCGGCGGCGTGATCGCACTGATAGGTCCGGTCTTCTGCATTCTGGTGACAGGCAAGGACCTGGAGCGGCTCGCCTTCCTGCTCGGTCTCTACGCCATCATCGTGGTGATCGATCAGCTCGTGTTGCAGCCGTGGCTGATGAAGAAGGCCACGCGTGTGCCCATCTGGGCATCGATCCTGGTGCCGATCGTGCTGGGCATCGCGATTCCGTTCTGGGGTGTGCTGCTGGCGCCGCCGCTGCTGGCCATCGTGTATGCATTTCGCAAGCCGAAAGTGCGGCATTAGAGCATTTTCACTGTTACTGAGCACGGCCATGTTCCGCGACTTGTGACTTTTCTTGACGGAAAAGCCACGCGGACAGTGGCGCTCTTGTGTGCGCTTACAGTGAAAATGCTTTAGGCGACATCGTTCGTGGTCATCCCGGTGGTGCCGTCACGCTGTCCGCAACGCCTCCAGCGGTTCGATGGAGGCGGCACGCCGCGCCGGAAGAGCGCTCGCAATCAGTGCGGATAGCAGCAGCGCAGCCGCAGGTACGCCAAGAGAGAGGGGATCCAGTGTGCCCACTTGGTAGAGCCGGGAGCCCAGGAGCCTTCCGATAACCATGGCCATGATAGAAGTCGAAGGAGAAGATGCCCCACTCGCCCTGCGGGTCGCCGGAGTAGCAGCAGGTCTTCCCAGTGCCAATGCGATACAGGCGGTTGGGATCGGCAACCGGCAGGGACTTCAGCATCACGGCATGAATGAGCGAGAAGATGGCTGGGGTCGCGCCGATGCCGAGGCCGAGGCTGAGCATGACGGTGACCGTCAATACCGGACCGCGCCGCATCTGACGCAGGGCATACCGAAGATCGCTGAGCAGGGAAGCGAACATGCGATGGTCTGTCCATGTCTGTCGAACGAGGGCTGTCGAATGAGGCCCAGTATATTACTCGCTCAAATCGGCTGCTTCAGAAAGCTTGCTTCAGACCGGCTGCTTCCCGCTGCGCAGGAAGTCGACTGCGACAGAATGGAGGGGTGTCCCGTCCGGTCAGAGGCTGCGCTCTGAGTGCTACAATCGAGTGTCCCGGCAAGGGTTATCTCCGCTGCTGTGAGCGTGGTGGACGGCCGGTTGACATACTTTCCGAAGCTGCAGAGGTTCTATGTCCGGCCATTCCAAATGGGCCACAATCAAGCACAAAAAAGGCGCGCTGGACGCGAAGCGCGGCAAGATCTTCACCCGTTTGATTAAGGAAATCAGCATGGCGGCACGCGGCGGCGGCGACCCGGACGGCAATCCGCGGCTACGCACGGCGGTCCTGGCGGCCAAGGCCGAGAACATGCCGCAGGACAACATCAAGCGCGCCATCCAGCGCGGCACCGGTGAGCTGCCCGGCGCGCTCTATGAAGAGATCACCTTCGAGGGCTACGGGCCGGGCGGCGTTGCGCTGCTGGTGGAGACCTCGACCGATAACCGCAACCGTACGGTAAGCGAAGTTCGCCACGCCTTCTCGAAGAACGGCGGTAATCTGGGGACAGAGGGTTCGGTCCGCTTCATGTTCACCAAGAAGGGGCTGATTGCCGTCCCTAAGGAAAACGCCGACGAAGAGAAACTGATGAACCTGGTGCTCGAGAACGGTGGCGACGACCTGAACGATGAAGGAGACACCTGGGAGATCCTGACCGATCCCGCCGCGTACCACGCCGTGCTCGATGCGATCCACGCGGCGAAGATCGAGACCTCCCACGCCGAGATCACGATGATCGCTTCCACCTACACCAAGCTCGAAGGCGCGGCTGCCAACCAGATGATTCGTTTGATTGAAGCGCTGGAGGACCACGACGACGTGCAGAACGTCTACTCCAACTTCGACATGGACGCGAAACAACTGGAAGAAGTGGCCGGCTGACTATCACCTGAACCACCCCGCAGGCCGCCGGCTTCTCCACTGGCGGCCTTCTTTCTGTTCACTCTGGCTCTGTTTTGGCATAATCCGCACGGGTCTGGATAGCTGACTCGGGCACCCGATAGGACGCATGTTTTCTTTTCGCCTTCGCCTGATGCACGCGGCCCTGCTGGTAGGCGCCGCTCTTCCCTTAGCAGCACAATCGAGCAGCAGCCAGGCATCGCCATCGACGAAGGGAACGGTGCTGCCGCTTTCGCCCGTGCGCGACACTATGGCGCACCACCCATGGAACTGGGGCGCCTTCTTCAGCGGCGGTACGAGCGCGAGCGTCACTCCCAGTTCGACCTACCTGAGCGTTGGCGTGCGCGCCGGCAAAGTGCTGACCGATCCGGCGGGTCCGGGATTACTGCGCGGACAATTTGAGTATTCAGCCGAAGTGATGCCTTGGTGGCAGGGCCGCACGGCAACTTTCGAGCGCTACAACCTGACCGCAACCAACAATCCCGATATCGCTGCGGCGACCGGACCCTATAAGACTGGCGGCGCGTACAACGGCTTCAGCATCACGCCCATTTTGCTGCGCTGGGACCTGAGCGGCACTCGGCGGATCATGCCTTTTGTGCAGGGCGGCGGCGGGCTGATCTGGACCAATCACAAATTTCCGCCCGTCGGACCGCTGCCGCTGCCGGGACATCAGGGCACCAGCGTGTGGAACTTTACGCCGCAGTTCGGGGTGGGTTTTCAATACTTCCTCAAACCGCGGCGCTCGATTACCTTCAATGCGAACGCGGTGCACATCTCCAACTCATCACTGGGTGATGCCAACCCAGGCGTGAACGCGACAGTGCAGTTCCAGATCGGCTATAGCTGGTGGAAGTAAACAGGGACAGGGATGAGTAAGGCGATCATCGAGTGCGTCCCGAACTTTTCCGAGGGCGTTGACACAGAACGTGTGCTTGCCATTGTGCGGGCGATGCAGTTGCCGGGCGTGTCGCTGCTGGACTGGTCGCAGGACGCGGATCACAACCGCTCGGTGGTGACGATCGCAGGTCCTCCGGCGGCAGTGGTGGAAGCCGCAGTGCTGGCGGCGGGCAAGGCGGCAGAGGTGATCGACCTGACGCGGCAGACCGGCGTGCACCCGCGGATCGGGGCCGCGGACGTAATCCCGTTCGTGCCGGTGCGCGAGATCTCGCTGGAGCACTGCGCGCTGCTGGCGCGGCAGGCGGGCGAGGAGATCTGGCGGCGCTATGGCGTGCCGGTGTACTTCTACGAGGCGGCTGCGGCCCGGCCCGACCGGGCGCGGCTGGAGGACGTCCGCCAGGGGCAGTTCGAGGGCCTGCGCGAGGCGGCCCGGCGGGACCCTTCGCGGCGGCCGGATGTGGGCGGCCCGGACCTGCACCCCACCGCGGGCGCGAGCGCGGTGGGGGCGCGGCGCTTCCTGATCGCCTGGAATGTCTTTCTGGACAAACCGGACGTGGCCCTGGCGCGGGCGCTGGCGAGAGAGGTGCGCGATTCCGGCGGGGGCCTGAAGGGGGTCAAGGCCTTGGGCGCCCTAGTGCGCGGACGGGCGCAGATCTCCATGAATCTGACGGACTTCCGGGTTACCTCGCCGGCCGTGGTCTTTGCCGACCTGAAGCGGCGGGTGGAAGGCCGGGGCGCCCGCATCGTGGAGGGCGAGCTGATTGGCCTGATCCCGGAGGCGGCCTGAATGGGGTCAAGGCGCTGGGCGCCCGGGTGCGTGGAAGAGCCCAGATCACCATGAATCTAACGGACTTCCGGCTTACGCCGCCGAGCATCGTCTATGCCGACCTGACGCGCCGGGTGGAGGGCCGGGGG
>JAUTWX010000271.1 GCA_030838385.1 Acidobacteriaceae bacterium | reverse complement strand
GCCGGAACGTCCGATGTCAGAGCTGTCTGACTGCGGAAGACCCACCCTCTTTCAACCAGTTGCCGCCCTGGGGGCACCACGCCGCCCGGGCACCAGGCGCCCGATGCACTAAGTATAGAGCAGGTGGGGCATGCCGTCATCAGCAAAGATGCATACCGGCACTGTCGAAGTGGCGATTGCCCAGCGCGGTTTCCCCGTAGGTATTTGTCAGAGCGCGATTGTCCGCGTGGCTTTTCCGTCATGAAAAGCCACATCGCGCTCAAGTTAGCCCCAGTACACAGCAAACCGTGAAAACGCTTTACACTGACCGCATGCCAAAGCAGCCTTCGCCCGAATTGTACGAGGTGCTCGCGGCGCTGGGCGATCCCGTCCGCCTGGACATCGTGCGCCAACTGGCGGAGCGCGGTGAGGTGCCCTGTCGTGGCTTTGGCCTGGAGCTGGCGAAATCCACGCTCTCGCATCACTTCAAAGTCCTGCGCGAGGCGGGTCTGGTCGGTGCACGCTCGGAAGGCACGTCGCTGATGAACTACCTTGAGCGCGACGGGATTGAGCGCAGGTTCCCAGGACTGCTGATCGGCGTGCTCGGAGCGAAGCCGCGCCGCCGCCGCGGATAGATAAGTCAGCGAGCCGCAACGCTATCGGCCGCAGGTGGCTTTGCAATCGGCGCTTTGCTCTTCGACAGCATCGTCGCTACGACTCCCAGGATGATCATCGCCGCGCCCGCTGCCTGCAGCGCAGAGACGTGCTCACCGCCCAGCGCGACGCCAACAATGAGTGCGATCAGCGGGTTGACGTACGCATAGCTGGCGACACGCGTGGCTGGCTCGTGGTGAATGAGCCAGGTATAGGACGTGAAGGCCAGGATGGACGCACAGGTCACCAGATAAATGAATGAGACCACGGTGTGCCAGTGCCAGGCCGCGAAGGCTGCGGGAATACGCGGCAGCTCTCCAGCAACCGCGGAGATCACGATCAGCCCCACACTGCCGAGCGCCATCTGCAGACCGGCACGCATCGCCTGATCCTCCGGCAGCGTCAGAGAGCGGCTCCACAGTGTCGCGAACGAGAAGACCACGCTGCCCGCCAACTCCACCAGTACGCCCGAGACCATAGAGTGCTCCAGGCCAATGGAGCGCGTAACCATGCAGACGCCAACGATGCCCAGCAGCGTCGCTCCGGCGACCGATATGCCGAGCCGCTGGGTGCGGAAGACCAGCACCTCACCCAGCAGAATCCAGATGGGAATCATGGCGGCGATCACCGCGGCCGTTCCCGAAGCGATGCGCGTCTCCGCCCAGAAGAGGCAGCCATAGCTGCACGCGAACAGCAGCAGGCCAAGCAGCAGCGAATGCACGAAGGCGCGTCGGCTCACGGGTGCGCTGCCACGCCAGCGGCTGAAACAGTAGAGCGCCACCCCGGCGAAAAAGAAACGGATGGCCGCGGAGAAGAAGGGAGGCGTGACTGCGACCATGTCGCGGATGGCCAGGAACGAGCCGCCCCAGAAGACGTAAATCGCTCCATAGGCCAGCACCCGCACGGTCTTTCGCGAGATCGCCATGGTTAAAGGATAGAGCAGCCTGCCTTACGGTTCGCCCATTTCGGGGCGCAGTCTACGCAGCGACGTTACGGGCCACTCAAATTGCGATTCCAGCCTGCGAATCACGATGCTGCGCTGGTACACTCGCTGTTCCCCGAAAGCCGTCAACGTCACCGAAGCTGGAGCAAAACGTGCCCGAGACCTTGCAGCAGTTTCAACCATTCGTTTCGCCCACAGACACGCGGCCGGAGCTGACCTTTCGCGCGCTGCTGCTGGGCTCGCTCTTCGGGATTCTCTTCGGGGCGGTCACCGTCTATGTCGGGTTGCGCGCCGGGCTCACCGTCGCTGCTTCCATTCCTATCTCGGTGCTCTCCATCAGCGTGCTGCGCGCCCTGGGCCGCGCCTCGATTCTCGAAAACAACATCGTCCAGACCACAGGCAATGCCGGCCAGTCCATCGCGTCCGGCGTCATCTTCACACTGCCTGCCCTGGTCTTTCTCGGCTTCGACCTCGAATACTCCCGCATCTTCTTTCTCGCGCTGATCGGCGGCTGGCTCGGCGTGCTCTTCATGATCCCGCTGCGCCGCCAGCTCATCGTGCAGGAGCACGGCACACTTACCTATCCCGAAGGCACCGCCTGCGCGGACGTGCTGCTCGCCGGCGAGCGCGGCGGCTCCTTCGCCAGCCGCGTCTTTCTCGGTCTGGGACTCGGCGGTGTCTACACGCTCTTCCAGAACGACAACCTCTTCGCCGCGTGGCCGGGTACGCCCGACTATCAGCCGAAGTGGCTCAAGGGCGCGGCCATTCGTGCCGATGTCACGCCCGAGTATCTCGGCGTCGGCTACATCATCGGGCCACGCGTCGCGGGGGTTATCTTTGCCGGCGGCGTCTTCTCCTGGCTGGTGGTTATGCCGCTGATCTACTTCTTCGGATCGCACATGCCGGATGCCATCTATCCCGGCACCAAGCCGGTCTCCATGATGTCGCCTTCCGACTTATGGGCGAGTTACATCCGGCCCATGGGTGCAGGTGCGGTCGCTGCCTCCGGTCTCATCACGCTGCTCAAGACCATGCCGACCATCGTGGGCGCGTTGCGCTCCGGCGCGAAGGAGTTCGGCAAGGGCGCAGGCCAGACCGCTGCGCTGCGTACTGACCGCGATCTTCCCATGAGCGTCGTGATCTTCGGCTCCGCCGCGCTGGTGCTGCTGATGTTCTTTTTTCTCACCTTCCATCCCGTGCCGGGAGCGCAGACCACGCTGCTCTCGAACTTCGCCGCCTCCATCCTGGTGGTCATCTTCGGATTTCTCTTCGTCACCGTCGCTTCGCGCATCGTCGGACTCATCGGCAGCTCGGCCAGTCCGGTCTCCGGTATGACCATAGCGACCTTGATGGCGACCACCGCCATCTTTCTGGTCAAGGGCTGGACCGCACCCGCATTCGGAGCGCTGGCCATCACCATCGGCGGCGTCGTCTGCGTGGCGGCTTCAAACGCCGGGGATACCTCGCAGGACCTGAAGACCGGCTTTCTCATCGGCGCCACGCCGTGGAAACAGCAGCTCGCTCTCATGGTCGGCGTCGTGGTCTCGACCTTTGTCATTGGCGCGACCTTGAACGTGATGAATAAGGGTCTCGAAGAGTTCCGCGACACATCACGTCCGTGGAACATCTCGGCGGCGCACGATGGCGTCCAGGTGCAGCAGCAGCATTTCCAGCATGCGCGCATCCACGTCATCCATGTCGATAAAACAACAGACGAACGGGATGCGACCCAGTACACCCTGCTCAACGCGCTCGGATCGCACGAGCTGGCCGACGGCAAGTATCTCTACAACTCCAGCACGCAGAAGATCGAGGTGCAGTGGATTCAGGGGATCGGCAGCGAGAAGGCCGCCGCTCCGCAGGCGCGGCTCATGGCGACGGTCATCAGCGGCATCCTCAGCCGCAAACTGCCCTGGGGCCTGGTGCTGCTGGGCGTCTTCCTGGTGATCGCAGTGGAGCTGCTGGGCATCCGCTCGCTTTCCTTCGCCGTCGGCGCGTATCTCTCCATCGCCACCACGCTCGCGATCTTCTGCGGGGGCGTGGTCCGCTGGATGGTCGACCGAGCCGTCGCCCAGTACAGCGGGCGCACCGCGGAGACCGAGAGCGAGGTTAGCCCGGGATCGCTCTATGCCTCGGGCCTGATCGCCGCCGGCGGCATCGTGGGCCTGCTGGGAGTGGCCCTCAAACTCTATGAAGCGGCCACAGACAAGAGCGACATCGTGCAGTTCCCCTCCAGCAATCTGCTGCACCACGATTGGGTCTCCGTCCTGATGTTCGCCCTGCTGGCCTTCTCGCTCTACTACTTCGCCCGCAAGCCGCTGGCCACGGAAGCCACTCCCGCAGAGGACCGGCAGACAAACGAGTAACCCATTCGTTGTAGGCGGTTCCACCCTTGGGGCATGGATGTTTGGGGCGATCTGTCGCACCCTGAGGTTCGCCTCGCAAGGAGAGGCCGAAATGCACAGCATCCTTGTCTCCATTGCGGTCACCGTTCTGTTGCTGTCTCCCATCGGAATCGTAGCGTGCCTCAGAAAGCCAACCATCTGATCGAAGCGCGCTGCACACTCCCCCACCAACAGTCACGCAGCTTTTGAACACCTGCAGCACCGGGCCCCTCCCCCATCCCCGCTCGTTGCTGAAAAATCTCCGGTGCGCAAGTGCAACCCGCAGCACCTCCGCGAAAATACAATGTCGGCGCACCGTGCATCGTGCAAGCGGACGGCTTTTTCAATCGCGATTCACATGCTTTCAACAATCGGCGCGGCGCGGAACATCATGCAGAACGTGGTCGGCGCACTTTTCTGCGAAACGCAACCGCAAAAGCATGCGCAGATTCGCCGCATCTTCTCCGTTGCGCAGATGCCTGGCTCTGCTTAGTCTCGGAAACGTTGTCGAGCAATCGACAATGCAGTTTTCGCCATTTTTTTTTCTGACAACTTGAGTTAGAGCAGAGCGCGTTTTCGGCGTGTGCGCAAACCCATTGCTCCTGCACGTGTAGAGCGGAAAAACGGATGTGAGCGCAGCCTCTCCTGACATGGATGCTGTATCGAGCATCACCCACGCTTTCCACCAGGCAGGATACGCGGGATAGCATTTTCACTGTAGGTGTATGGAGCGGGATTGTCCGCGTGGCTTTTCCATCAAGAAAAGCCACACTTCGCGGAACTTGGCTGTACACAGTAACAGGGAAAATGCTTTAGCTCGTCGTGGCTGGTCGCAGTCCGGCATTTCCGGCAAGCAGTTGCCGGTAGGCCCGGACCCATGTCCACACGAGGAGCGCTGGCAACCATGCCGATTCGCTCTCTGCTCTCCGCAGCTGGGCCCTGTGCGCCCGGATGACAGCGGCGCCGCGAACAACGGGTGGGACATGCTTCCTCGCAAGCCCATTCCGTACGCGGACAGAGCCTCTTCGTTTTCCATAGCCCAGGGCCTGACTGCGGCCACGGCCAACCTCTCCGGGAGCCGCACACCGGTTCTTTGCTTTGGAGCAGAATCGCCTCGCCGAGCGGGGCAGAAGGGAAGTTTATGAGGCCACGCAAGACCATCCTTTGCGTCGATGACAACGAGCAGGCACTTTCCGTTCGCAAATTCATGCTGGAGACGCGCGGTTACCGCGTGTTGATAGCCCACACGGCTGCCGACGCACTTGAGATCTTCGCCGCAGGAAATGTGGACCTGGTACTAAGCGACCTCATCATGCCGCAGATGGACGGGAACGAACTGGTGCGCCGGATGAAGTCCATCTCGCCCGAAGTACCGACCATCATCCTGAGCGGCAGTGTGAAAAATTTCGAACGCGCCAGCAGTGCCGACGCGTTTCTACCCAAGGGCGCCTGCACGCCGCTCGAAGTGCTGGAGCGGATCCGCGTGATGATCGCGCGCAAACGCGGCCCGCGCAAGGCACAGCCCCGCGACGGTGACGGCGCCATGCTGGCCCCGATGCCGCACGATGTCGTAACCGCGGCAGGCTGACACATACCGGGCGGGACAGCTTCTGGACTGGGCACATGGGGACGATACAATCGCCAAGTGCCGTCCACCGAAGCGCCGCCCATCATCGTTGCGCAAGGCCTCAGCAAGATCTATCGCTCGGGACGCATTGCCGTCCCTGCACTCAGCGATGTCTCGTTCGCGGTGGCGCGCGGCGAGTTCGTTTCGATCGTGGGTCCCTCCGGCAGTGGCAAGTCCACGCTCTTCTATCTGCTGGGAGGGCTTACCCGCGCCACCGCCGGTACTGTCCTCATTGACGGCGTCAACCTCGCCAATCTTCCGGATGCCGAGCGTACCGCGGTCCGTGGCCGCAAGATCGGCTTTGTCTTTCAGAAATTCAACCTGCTGCCGACGCTGACGGCTCGCGACAACATCGAGATTGCCTACGAGATCAGTGGCCGGCAGAGCGGACGGAAGCAGCCGCTGGATCAAAAATTCCTCTCCCAGCTTGCCGATCTGCTGGGGATTGGCGGCCGCCTGGATCATCGCCCCTCGGAGCTCTCTGGCGGCGAGCAGCAGCGCGTCGCGATTGCACGAGCACTGATTACCCGCCCCGCCCTGGTGCTCGCCGACGAGCCGACCGGCAACCTGGATACCGCCAACTCGGACATTGTGCTCTCGATGTTGCGGCGCTCGAACCAGGAGTTCCAGCAGACCGTGCTCATGATCACGCACAATCCCGAGGCGGCCGCGATCGGCGACCGCGAGCTTCATATGCGGGATGGTCACCTGCTGGAGCAGACCCCGGCTCGATGAAGGTGCATGAGCACGGCTTGCGGACCAGACAGACGAATCATCTGCCGCTTCGTCCATCCGTGGGTCGAATTGACCCATCATCCGCCCATCGATATACTCAGCAAGTACTTCAGCGGGAGTAGCTCAGTGGTAGAGCATCGCCTTGCCAAGGCGAGGGTCGCGGGTTCAACTCCCGTCTCCCGCTCCAGATAGCAGCCATTGAGCTATCGTGCCGGCGTGATGACCTGCCCACAACGCCACCACATCCTCTCCGCAAGACGGCGCGGTACCCAAGTGGTAAGGGAGAGGTCTGCAAAACCTTTACGCGTGAGTTCGATTCTCACCCGCGCCTCCAAATCTCTCAATAGTTTAGTGAGCTTAGTGCCCTCTCCTACAACGAGCGATGGTGCGATGTAGCGGAAACTGTAGCGGGTTCCCGGCCTGGTACGGCTCCCTGAACCACTAGGATCTCAACGCGTTTCCTTTGCAGCCAGGATGCCCACAAGAGCACATTACCTCGGTTGAGCCTTTGAGACCCTCGCAATGGGGGCTGCAAAACTTCTCGTTGTTGGCTGGAACGCAGCTACATGCTGGATTTGCGCATTTCTTCTGATCTGGCATGAGAATCTCCTCGCCGGCTTCCATTGCATTTTGCGGGAAGCGGCGAGAGATAAGATGCCGACTTGACTTTAGCGGAACCTAAGTAGTGTTGCGCGTGTGAAGCGCGGTTCGGCCTGCGGCCTACGTGGTCGGCACCATTCGGCGCTCTGAAGCAAATCGCTCAAGCCCCGGAGCTAGGCCATTTAACGGCATCCTCAATGAGTGCTTTTTGCGGATGGCGGCCTCGTCCCCCAAACGGAATGCCGTACATGGTGTGATTGGCAGGTCGCTCAGTCGGAAAGGGGAGACAATTTCGGTTCGACCCTACTGACCCAAGCTTGCGCGGACTGTAGCGGAAAATGTAGGGGGTGTGGAGCAGCCGCGACGTTAGCAGGCTGGCCGCTGTTGTCCTGCGCGGCGATGTTGACGCTGCGGTTCCACGGTCAAGCGATGCAGGATCAAGCTGCCGTCACCGACATCTGTGTTGCCCCTCGATTGTTTTTCGCAGAGCGATCTCCACATCGCTCCGATCACGATGCCCACTGAGAGTGATCCCCAAGCGATCAGGACTGTCATACTCTGTCTCCTGTTCTCACGCTGCTTGCCGCGCTTCGAGCGGCTACACATCGCCACTGTATGTATAAGTAAGATGCGCCGGTGCGCGCGACGATGCGGCTGAAACCATGTCCCAACAAATCGGACGTGTTTTGTTTCAAAATGGCTCTCGCATTTGTTCTTTTTCGTCCATGCGGACGACAAAAGTCAAAGGAATCAGAGCAAATTTGCACGCACCCGCACCTTTTTACGCACTGGTGCGCGGTCGGGCGGATGGATTGTTCGGCTGGAATCGGTCAGCGCATGCGTGGTCTGCGTGGTCGGCACTCTCGAGCAGGTCAGAGCGATGAGTCACCCTTTGGACGGTGTGATTGATTCGGCTAGGGTGCGACCCAAACGAACACTTTCAGCGATACCGCGATCTTCGGGATAGTAGAAGCACGTGTCCGCAATCTGCAGACCCTGGATCGGCGTTTGCACCGGCGGAATTTTTTTCGCAAAACCTGGTTCGCAGATTGGCTGTCCATGACGCAGGCGAGTGACTTTTATGTCAACGATGTCCTCCCGCAGCAGTTGGCCGTTCAACTTTTGTAGGCATGCGAACGACTCATTCACCAGCCGCTGGTCGGGCCAAGTGAATCTTTCATGGGTGGTTGGCATGTAATAAGGAACGTAAACGATAGTATCTTCGGCAAAATCACGCAGGTTGGAAAATTCGATGATGCCGGGAATCTCGATGCTTGGCTCCGAGACATTAACCCAGAAATGCGGGCTCACGGATCGTTTCAATTTGTAAATTACGCAGATCACGCCGATGTTGGCTATAGCTTCATATCGTGCTCTCCAGTCGATAGGCAGCTCCGGAACCATCGCTGAGACATAGGGTGTCGGGACCGTCGAGATAACGAAGTCTGCAGAGAGGTGGCCCGACGGCAAGTCGACTCCGGTCACGCATCCATCTGCGACTGTTACTTTGCTGACCGGAGAGTTCACATGAATACGCCCGCCGTGCTGCTCAATCGCCTTGACCAGCGAATCAATCAAAGCTGTCGAGCCCCCCTCGATATAACCTAAGCTTTCCTGCATGACGGTTCTGCGAGAGCGGCCGATACGCCTGATGCGCGTCCAGATCCATGCCGCCGAAATATTGTCGGCATATTCGTAAAACTTGTAATCCAGAAGGGACCGCCAGAGTCGCTCATACACCTTCCGCCCACACCAGCGAATGAGCCATGCCTTTGCTGACTCGTTTTCAATCGCCGCCCACTGATCGCGACGTACGCAGACCGCGGCGAAGATACCATATCTGAATTTATCCAGGAGGCTCAGCCCGGGCAATCGCAGCAGCGAGACTGGATCTCCCCATCTGTGCAGTCTCCCTTCATTGAAGAAGCCCATGGTTGTATCAACCCAACGCAAGCGATCGCTCATGCCAAGCTCCGCCATAAGCTCAAAGGTTGGATAGTCGGTCTTGCAAACAAAGTGATAAAAGCGTTCCAACGAAACGCCACCAAAATCAAAATGAGCTGCCATGCCCCCGG
>JAUTWX010000360.1 GCA_030838385.1 Acidobacteriaceae bacterium | reverse complement strand
CGAAGCCCTCTTCTTGAGCGAGACGGGTGAGTTCATCCGGAGACAGGTCGAAGGTGGGCATTGCTGTCCCTATGGTAGCGACGCTCGGCCCGTTCGTAACATCGGCATACCAATTTCTGTTCGAACCTAATCAGCATCAATTTGCCGACTGTTCCTGCATGTGGTGGCTCAAAAATGAGCGGGGTCGAATAGGCCGCGGAGCTTTGGGTCATCAGTCAAGCGGCTTCGGAAGCAAGCCGCATGGCAGTACCAGACCTGCCACTTCTCCCTCGCAGTGCTCACCGTGAGGGAACAAGGATCGACCTCTGAATTCCCAATCTGTTGACCGCAAAAACAGCACGGTCCCCACCCAACCTTGACCTTCTCACCTTCCATGATTGCGGCCATCCTATCATTCAGCGGCTGGTGAGAACGGCTAATGCTTTTTCGTAGCGCTCAAGCTTTTTGTCGAGTTCGACGGGTGGCTCGGGGCGGCGCTCCGGCGACATGTTGTCGTAGAGGTCGGCGATCTTCACGACGCGGCCGATGGGGTCGGCCTTGGAGCGGAGCACGAAGTCTTCGTAGGACTCCTTCTTCGGAGACTCGCGGCGGCTCACGCTGTCGACGGCGTTGCGGACGTTTTTGCCGAAGAGATTCTCGATCTCATCAAGAGTGGTGGCAGTGTCCTCGACAGTATCGTGCAGGATGGCGGCGATGAAGTAGTCCTCGCCGCAGTGCCAGACGGCGAGCGCCACGCGAAAACAGTGCGCGATATAGGGCTTGCCAGCCTTGTCCTTCTGATCTCTATGGCGTATGGCGGCGAACTGAACGGCCTGACGGACCCTGGAACTGAGCTTCACCGGGAGCGAATCCATGAGTGCGATGGTAGAGAGGCATCGCTCAGCCATCAAGCCGCGCTGAGGCGAAAGTGGAGTCTTCTGTTGAAAATCAGGTGAATACCCCGGCATGGGCACTTGCGTCAGAAGGCGGGCGTGGCCTTCTCGGAGTAGCTGACGATCTGCTCCAGGCAGAGCTCTCGCGCGCGGGCGCCGGCGGATTCGCGCTGGTACCAGTCGAGCGTGTAATCGAGCGCCTCGGGCAGTGCGAGCACGGGTTGCCAGCCGAGCGCGGCGTGAGCCTTGGACCAGTCGAGCTTGAGCATCTGAGCCTCATGAAGCACCTGGGCCCCGTACACATGCTCGTGCGCATCGAGCGTCCATTGGGTCCCGCTTCCCCATTTCGCGGAGAGATAGCGCACGATCCACTCGACGGGCTGGGCGTCGGTGGCATGGGGACCGAAGTTCCATGCGGAAGCGTAGCGAACGCCGCCGGTGTGGAGTTTTTCCGCGAGGATGAGATAGCCGCGGAGAGGCTCGAGCACATGCTGCCAGGGGCGAGTGGCTGCGGGGTTGCGGATCTCTAGGGCCTTGCCGCTGGAGAAGGCGCGCACAATGTCGGCGATGAGGCGATCGGAGGCCCAGTCACCGCCGCCGATCACGTTGCCGGCGCGCGCAGAAGCTACAGCGACTTTGTGCTCCGCATATTGCGCGGGGTTGAAGAAAGAATCGCGCCAGGAGCCGGTAACGATCTCCGCGCATGCCTTCGACGAGCTGTAGGGATCGTAGCCGCCGAGCGGATCGGTCTCGCGATAGGGCCAGATCCACTCCTTGTTCTCGTAGCACTTGTCGGTAGTGATGACGACGACGCCGCGGACGGAAGGCGTCTTGCGCACGGCTTCGAGAAGGTGAATGGTGCCGAGGACGTTGGTCTCGTAGGTGCCGACGGGATCGGCGTAGGAGTGGCGGACGAGCGGCTGCGCGGCGAGGTGAAAGACGATCTCCGGCTGCGCGGATTGCATCACCGAGGTGAGAATCGCGGCGTCGCGTAGGTTGCCGATGACTGAGTGCATGCAGGCGGCAACATCTGCTTTGTGGAAGAGGCTGGGCTCGGTGGGAGGATCGAGAGCGTAGCCGGTGACATCCGCGCCGAGGTGCTGCAGCCACAGCGCGAGCCAGCTCCCTTTGAAGCCGGTGTGACCGGTGAGAAAGACGCGCTTGCTCTTCCAGAATTGGTCTGGCCTGAGATTCTCTGGATTGGGGTTCTCTGGATTGGAGTTCTTTGGCGCCACGGCTACCAGACCTTCCATGGTGCTCGGTTGCTGTTCCACAGGCCTTCGAGCAGGTTTTTATCGTGAAGCGTGTCCATGGGCTGCCAGAAGCCGTCGTGCTTGTAGGCCGCCACCTGGCCTTCGCGCGCGAGCGTCTCCATCGGCTCACGCTCCCAGGGCGTCATGTCGTCGTGGATGTAGTCGACTACTTTTGGCGACAGGACGAAGTATCCGCCGTTGATCCATCGGCCCTCGCCAGGGGGCTTCTCTGTAAATTGAGTCACGGCGCCGTCCTCTGCGATATCCAGCGCGCCAAAGCGGCTCGTCGGCCTAGTCGCGGTGAGGGTGACGAGACGGCCGTGGCCTTTGTGGAATGCCAGCAGCGCCGGGATATCGACGTTGGCTACGCCGTCGCCGTAGGTGAAGCAGAAGGTCTCATCGTCTTTCACGTAGGGCAGGGCGCGCTTGAGACGGCCGCCGGTCATGGTAGCCGCGCCGGTATCGACCAGGGTGATGCGCCAGGGCTCGGAGGTGTTGCGGTGCATCTCCACTTTATTGTTCAGGATGTCGATGGTGACATCGGAGGCGTGGAGATAGTAATTCGAGAAATATTCTTTGATGAGATAGCCCTTATATCCGAGACACACGATGAAATCGTGGATGCCGTAGTGGGAGTAGGTCTTCATGATGTGCCACAGGATGGGGTGGCCGCCTATCTCCACCATCGGCTTGGGCCGGAGGGAGGTCTCTTCACTGAGCCGGGTACCAAGACCGCCGGCAAGAATAATAGCCTTCACGCAACTACCTCAGGGGCGGGATTCGACTGCTTTGCCGTCGCCGGGATCGAGTACTGCATCCATCGCGTCCCCGGAGCGGCGAAAGGAAAAATGTTTATGTCCGAAGTAGGTTGCGGCCACGGTGACTACGGTGAGGATAGCAGCAGCCACATTGGACGCCATCTGCGAATGCCCGTACCAGCGACGAAGCAGGAGGGTGAGCGGAGGAAGCATGACAAGCGCGAAGAGCATGCTGCTGCCATAGACCGAGAGGCAACGCAGCCACTCCCGCAGATAGTTGCCATGGGTGCGAAAGACAAACCATTTGTAGCCGAGAAATGCGACCGTGATGGCAATAACGTTTCCGATCAGGCTGGCTAACTCTGAGCCGTAGACTCCGAGGGCGCGAAAGAGATAGTTGAAGCTTACAAAGAGGCTGTACCCGAAACAGGTGTTGAAGCCGCCTACCAGGAGATAGCGGACGATCTGCCAAAACTGCGCCCGCTGCGGACGCTGATTCATGACGACGAGCGCTCGGGAAAGTTGATGCGCTCCTTCTCGATCACCAGCGGACGATTTTGCACGAAGGTATGGATGGAGCCGACATATTCGCCGATGATGCCGAGGCACAGCAGTTGCACGGAACCGAGAAAGAAGAGGCCCAGCACAAGCGGCGCGACGCCGAGCGAGAAGCTGTTCCAGAAGACGATTTTGTAGAGCAGATAGAAGAAGCCGAGGATCATGCTGAGGGCGGCGGAGAGGAAACCGGCAGCGGTGACCAGCCGCAGTGGCACCTTCGACAAGTTGGTAATGCCGAGCATCGCCAGATCGTAGAGGGTATAGAAGTTGTTCTTGGTGATGCCGCGCTCGCGGCGGTTCTGGTTGAACACAACTTCGGCGTGCGGAAGCCCCAGCTCCGCGATCATGCCGCGGAAGTAAGGATAGGGATCCTGAAATTTCTGCTTGAGCAGTTCAACTACCCGCCGGTCGTACAGACCGAAGCCAGTGAAATGCGAGAGAACCTGCACGTCCGTCAGGCGTCCGACGAGATTGTAGTATGCAGTGCGGATGCGATACATCAGGCCCGACTCTTCGCTTGTGGTCTTGATGGCGGCAACGACGGGAAAGCCTTCCTCCCAGCGGGCCAGCATCTCGGCGAAGAGCTCGGGTGGTTCCTGCAGATCGGCAGCGATAGCACCAACAGCATCGCCATCCGCCTCGAGGAAGGCGTGCATGGGCGAGCGGAGATGGCCGAAATTGCGCGCGTTCACGATGACCTGGACCTCGGGAAACTCCGCTGCCATGGCGCGTAGCACGGCAACGGTTCCGTCATGCGAGGCGTTGTCAATGAAGATGTGACGGTACTCGTACTGCGGCAGCGCATCCATCACGGCGCGGGTGCGGCGATGAAGCTCGCGAACGTTGAGTTCCTCATTGAAGCAGGGCGTGATGATGGTGATGCGTTTACGTTCGGTCATAGGAGCAAACGTCATGGCGAGCTAACTTTGTAGCACGGGAATGAAGCCGCCCGTTTTTTGGGTAGACACGAAGGAAGCGATGGTGTCAGCGACGTAGTCGAGCATGGTTTCGGTTAACCCGGGGAAGATGCCCAGCCAGAATACCGAGCGCATGACGTAATCGGTGCGGCTGAGATCGGAGGCGACGCGATATTTGACATTCTGATAGGCGGGTTGCCGCACCAGGTTGCCGGCGAAGAGTAGACGGGTAGCGATCTTTCGGGACTCCAGCTCTTGCACCAGCGAGTCGCGGCCGAAGGGCGCACCCTCCCGAACACCAATGGGAAATCCAAACCAGCTCGGCTCCGCGGCGGGTGTGCTTTCCGGCAGCACGAAGACATCTTCGAAGGGCTTGAGGCGTTCATAGAGATAGCGGAAGTTCTGCTGGCGCGCCTGGATGAAACCGGGCAGCTTCTGTAACTGCGACAGCCCCACGGCGGCCTGCATGTCGGTCATCTTCAGGTTGTAGCCGATGTGCGAGTAGATGTACTTGTGATCGTAGCCGCAGGGGAGCTCGCCCAATTGCCACTCGAAACGCTTGCCGCAGGTGTTGTCCTTGCCGGGCTCGCACCAGCAGTCGCGGCCCCAGTCGCGGAAGGATTCCGCGAGCGTCTTGAGCAGCGCGTTGTTGGTGACGACCACGCCGCCTTCGCCAGTGGTGATGTGATGCGCGGGGTAGAAGCTGACCGTCGCGAGATCGCCGAAGGTGCCCACCATCTGGCCGTTGTACTTTGCTCCCAGAGCGTCGCAGCTGTCTTCCACCAGCCATAGCTTGTGTTTCTTAGCGAAGCTCGCGACGACATCGAGATCGAAGGGATTGCCGAGCGTATGGGCGATCATGATGGCGCGCGTGCGGTCGCTGAGCGCGGCTTCGAGCTGCGAGACATCCGCCTGGTAGGTTGGCGTGGTCACGTCGATGAAGACGGGAACGCAGTTGTTCTGGATGATGGGATTGACGGTGGTCGGGAATCCCGCCGCGACGGTGATGACCTCGTCGCCGGGCTGGATCTGGCGCTCGGCGAGACGCGGCGAGGTGAGGCAGGAGAAGGCACAGAGATTGGCGGAGGAGCCGGAGTTGACCAGCGAAGCGCCGCGCACGCCGAAGAGGCGCGCCAACTGGCGCTCAAACTGCGTGGCGAAGCGGCCGGTGGTGAGCCAGCAGTCAAGCGAGGCGTCGATAAGGCTGCGCAGATCGGAGGCGTCCAGCACCTTGCCGGAGACGGGAACGGGCGATGTTCCGGGCTCGAAGGTCTTGCCTGCGAACTGCTGGTTGAAGAACTGTTCGGCCAGCGCGAGAATCTGCTCCCGAAGCGCGGTCGCGGTTTCACTCATGGGACTATGGTAGTTCGAAAGAGAACGATTTGGCCGCATGAACCTTTCCGGCGATATAGCCGAGTTTGGCACCTGTGCGTGGGACAAGCCTGAGAGGCACATACGGGGCGAGCGACACTGCCGAGGCCTCGTCACCGGAGCCGTCAGTCGATTTTGTTCTCCTGATCGATTTTTCCCGCGGAAGCGATGACTGCGGCCGCTGCAGGATGCACGGCAGGACTGACGGCACTGCTTTGGTGAGCGAGCACTTCGGCGATGCTCCGGAAGAGCGCCTCGGGACCTTCGACCTTGCTGACGAAGCGGTCTGCAAACGCGGCGTCCTCGGGAATCTCATTTACGCCGGAGACAATGATGATGGGCAGGGATGGCCGGCTGATCCGCAGTGTCCTGGCCAGCTCCGTACCTAGGACACCGGGCATCATCTGATCGGTGAGGACGAGGTCGACATGATGCCGATCGAGCAGTTCCAGTGCTTCGGCGGCAGAGTCCGCAGAGAGCACCGTGTAGCCCTGCTTGACCAGCACCATCTCACGCAGAGTGCGCGGAATATCCTCGTCATCGACACACAGGATCACGATGCTAGGCACGGCCGCTTGCTCTTCCCGCTGACTCGAGGACCCTCAGCGATTCGGCAACTGCGTCGGTGCGATCGGCAGCTCCGAGATCGGCATGGGGCAGAAAAATCTGAAAGCAGGTGATGTTTCTGCCGGAATTGCGAAGGCTCCTGAAGGAGATACTTCCGCCATATTTTTGAATGATTCCCTTGCTGATCCACAACCCGAGGCCAGTGCCCTTTGCCGATTTGGTGGTGAAGAAAGGCTCGAACAGGTGGCGGGCATGCTCGGCATCGATGCCGATACCGGTGTCGCACACAGAAACCCAGGTACCCGGCTCCCGATCCCCGCGGCGCGATGAGGCGAAAACATGAAGCCGGAGCGTGCCTCCATCCGGCATGGCCTGCACCGCGTTGCCGATGAGATTGAGGAAGACCTGCTTCAACTCCACCGGAAAGCCCTGGACCATGCCCTGGCTTCGGTAGAGTTTCTCGATGACGATCTTGTTGAACTCCATCCGGCGTGACTGCAGCTCGATAATGTCGTCAAGTAGCTGAGCGATGGAGACCTCGACCGGGTGCTTCGATTCGCGATAGAAGCCGAGTGTCTGGCGGGTGATGTGGGAGAGGCGCAGCATCTCCTCTTCTCCCATCTGGGCGTAATGGCGGGCCTCTTCATCGAGCGAGGGATGGTCGCGCAGGAGAAAGAAGGTATTGCTGATGGCCTCGAGCGGGTTATTGATTTCGTGGGCAATGATGCCTGCGACGCGGCCCATGGCAGCGAGCCGCTCGGCTTTTCGCAGCGCGTCTTCCGCCTGCAATTGAGCGGTGATGTCGCGGTTGATCTCGAGGACGGCATCGCCTTGCGCCTTCAGCGCCAGCCGGCTGGCGACCACCAGTTCGCGGCCATCGCGAGTCATTTGGGTGAGGTTTCCGTCCCAACTGCCGGAGGTTGCCAGCGCGGATTCAATGCCCTGATCCGGCACGGGAAAACGAGTTTTCAGGATGTTGTGAATGGGCTTGCCGAGCACTTCCTCGCGCTGCCAGCCATAGAGCTCCTCCGCGCCAGAGTTCCAGAAGAGCAGTAGACCATTTAGGTCGCGGACGATGATGGCCTCAGTGGCGAGTTCGAGCAGGTCCGCGCGTTCACGAAGCAGATCTTCCAGCCGTTTGCGACCGGTTACATCGAAGAAGGCACCCACCGCGCCGCGCACGGCGCCGGCGGAATCGCGAAGCGGGCTGGCGCTGGCCAGCAGATAGGTGGGAGATCCGCCGCTGTGACGAATCTCCAGCTCCATGCTGCCAAGCTGCTCCCCGGTGGCTGCGGATCGTTGGAGCGGAAGCTCCTCCGGAGCCAGCAGCTTGTCATCCTGATAGAAACGAAAGGAATGCGCGTCCGATCCTTTGCCATTCAGAGAGATGTTATCTCCGAGCTCCATGCCCAGCATGTGATTCAGAGCGGCGTTGCCGGTGATGGTGTCGCATGAGGGATCCTGCGAAACAGCCACGCCTACAGGCAGCACCTGCATGATCGCTTCCAGCTCCGCCAGCCGCTGCTGCAACTGACTGTTCAGATGGCGAATCTTTTCCTCGGCAGCGATCTGATCGCTGATGTCGGTACAGGTGCCGAACCAGCGCACAACGCTGCCTTGGGAGTCGCGCAGGGGGACGGCGCGCGCGATGAACCACTTATACTTTTCGTCTTTGCCGAGGAGCGGAAAGGTATCTTCCCACAGGTCGCCCGCGCTCCATGCCCGTTCGAGCCTTTCCATGGTGCGGCCGACGTGGTCGGGATGCTGTACGCTGGTCCAGCCCCAGCGTTCTGTTTCCTTTTGTCCCTCGCCGATGTAGTCATACCAGCGCTGGTTGTACCAGAAGATCGAGCCGTGGGCGTCGGCCATCCAGGCCAACTGCGGGATGGAGTTGGCGAGCGTTCTGAACTGCTCTTCGCTTTGCCGCAGTTGCTCGGTGCGCTCCTCGACCCGCCGTTCGAGCTCACGATTGAGCTGTTCGAGCTGCTTGGTCTTGCGATGCAGTTCGGTGAAGACGCTCACCTTGGCGCGCAGCAGCTCGGGCACGATGGGGACCGCAATGTAGTCAACGGCGCCGCTCTGGTAGCCCTTGATGCGATCCGGATCGGAGAGGTGGACCGCGGAGATGAAGATAATCGCGGTCTTCTGGAAGCGTGGGTGGCGGTGCATCATGTCCGCCAGCTCAAAGCCGTTAATCTCCGGCATACTGACGTCCATCAGCACAACAGCGATATCGTTGCGGAGCAACTGCTCCATTGCCTCGCGGGCCGACCGGGCCTTGATCAGGTTTTCGCCTAAGTCACTGAGGATGGCTTCGTAGCTGAGTAGCTTGCCAGCCTGGTCGTCCACCATCAGTATGTTGGCACGATCGCGCTCGTTCATGAACCCCTTCTGCCGCTGCCGAAGAACTTACCACGATCTATGCAGATACTTCACTCCACCTACCGGTTACGAGCAGGATGACAATTTTATGCAAGCGACTCACAAGTCACTACACTAGCGATGCAGCCACATGCGGAGGGAGGACAGTAACTGTTCCGTATTGACTGGTTTGGCAAGATATTCCGACGCTCCCGCCTGCAGACATTTTTCGCGGTCGCCTTTCATCGCTTTGGCGGTCAGGGCGATGATGGGCAGGCGGCGGAATTGTGGATTTTGCCGGATGACCTGCATGGTTTGGTAGCCGTCCATCTCCGGCATCATGATGTCCATGAGTACGATTCCCAAATCGGGAGTGGATTCGATGGTCGCGATGGCTTCGCGGCCCGTTCCAGCCATGAGCACGCTCATGCCGCGACGCTCGAGCACACTGCTGAGGGCGAAGATATTTCGTACGTCATCATCCACCACCAGGACCTTCTTGCCCACCAGGGCTTCGTCGGAGCGGTGCAGCCGGTCGAGCATATTCTGCTTTTCCGGAGGCAGGTCGGCGACCACGCGGTGCAGGAAGAGGGCGGTTTCGTCCAGCAGTCGCTCGGGAGACTCTACGTCTTTCACGATGACGCTGCGGGCGAGCATGTGCAGCCGGGCATCTTCCTCCGGGGAGAGATCCTTTCCGGTGAAGACGACCACGGGAAGCTCGTTTCCGCTGTCGGACTGGCTTAACTGATCCAGAAGCTCGAAGCCGGTCATGTCGGGCAGCCGCAGGTCGAGAACGACGCAGTCGTAGCTTTGACTACTGACCGCTGCCAGCGCATCTTCACCGGTGGAGACAACGTCGACGTCGATGTCGTCGTAGTCCAGGAGGGCGCGGATGCTGAGCTGCTGGGCAGGCTCATCTTCCACGACGAGGAGGCGTTTGCGGCGGGGACGCGAGTAGTCCCGGATGCGATCGATCGCCGCGGCCAGGCCTTCAGACGTGGTGGGCTTGGTTACGAAGGCGAAGGCACCGTGCGAGAGGCCGTGATGCCAATCTTCATTGAGGGTCAACATCTGCACCGGGATGTGGCGGGTGGCCGGATCCTGCTTCAGATGATTGAGCACGGTCCAGCCAAGCATGTCGGGCAGGGAGACATCGAGCGAGACGGCCGTGGGATGAAACTCCCGTGCGAGCGCAAGAGCATCGGCCCCACGCATGGCCACAAGTACCTTGAAGCCCTTGTCCCGCGAGAGATCGCAGAGGATGCGCGCGTAGTGCAGGTCATCTTCGACGATCAGCAGGATGGCGTCTCCCGGCTGGAGATGGTTGCGATCGTCCTCGATCGTCTCACCGGTCACCTCGGGCGCGGTGAACGCCGCGACGGTGCGCATCAAGAGCGGCGGGTGCGGCAGGTCGCCGCCGGGAGCGCCGGTGCTGGTGGCTGGGCCAACGTAGGTCTGTGGCAGATACAGCGTGAAGCTGCTGCCGGAGCCGGGCGTGCTGCGCAACTGGATCTCGCCGCCCAGCAGGCTGGCGAGCTCACGACTGATGGCGAGGCCAAGGCCGGTGCCGCCGTACTTGCGGCTGGTGCCGGCATCCGCCTGCTGGAAGGCTTCAAAGATGATTCTCTGCTTGTCCGCAGGGATGCCGATGCCGGTATCGGAGACCTCGAAGGCGATGACGGAGGCCGCGCTGCTGAGGATGGGATGGTGCGGCATCCAGCCGCGGGTAACAGGCGACACGGAGAGGCGTACGCCCCCGTGCTCGGTGAACTTGAAGGCGTTGGAGAGAAGATTCTTGAGCACCTGCTGGAGACGCTTGGAATCGGTAACCAGGCTGCGCGCGAGATGGGCGTCGGCATCGACTTCGAAGGCGAGTTTGCGGCTCTCCGCCTCGTGACGGAACGGGCGCGCGACCATGTCGATGAGGCTGCCGAAGAAGACCTCCTCGGCCTCGACAGATACCGTGCCTGACTCGATCTTGGAGAGATCGAGGATGTCGCTGATGAGGGTCAGCAGGTCGGTTCCGGCGCCGTGGATGGTGCGGGCAAACTCGACCTGCTTTGGGGTGAGATTGGTGTCGGGATTGTCCGCGAGCTGCTGGCCGAGCACCAGGATGCTGTTGAGCGGGGTGCGCAGCTCGTGCGACATGTTGGCCAGGAATTCGGATTTGTACTTGGAGGTGAGGGCGAGCTCTTTGGCCTGCTCTTCCAGCGCTCCGCGCGCCTGCTCGATCTCGCGGTTTTTGCGCTCGACCTCGGCGTTCTGCTCGGCAAGCTGCTGGGCCTTCTGAGCGAGCTGCTCGTTGGTCTGCTGCAGCTCCTTCTGCTGCGTCTGCAATTCGACCGCGAGCTGCTGCGATTGCTTGAGCAGTCCTTCCGTCTGCATGGTGGCTTCAATGCTGTTGAGCACGATACCGATGCTGGCGGTGAGCTGCTCCAGAAATGCCAGATGGGAGGCAGTGAATTCGCTGAGGCTGGCGAGCTCAATGACTGCCTTGACGCGATCCTCAAAGAGCACCGGCAGCACAATGACGCTGCGCGGGACCGACTCGAAGAGGCCGGAGCGGACCGGGGTGGCATGCGGCGGCAGATCGGCGACCAGCATGCGCCGCTTCTCCAGCGCGCACTGCCCTACTAATCCTTCGCCGAGCCGGATGCTCTGCAGGTGCCCATCCTCTGTGTTGGCGAAGGCGGAGAGCAGGATCATGCTGCCAGACTCTTCCGCGCCCATCTGATAGAGCACGCCCTGCTGCGCGTTGACCAGCGGAGCCAGCTCGGAGAGCAGCATGCGGCCGACGGTGGTAAGGTCGCGCTGCCCTTGCAGCATTCCGGTAAAGCGGGCGAGGTTGGTCTTCAGCCAGTCCTGCTCGGTGTTGCGGTCAGTGGTCAACCGCAGGTTGTCGATCATGGTGTTGATGTTGTCTTTGAGCTCCGCGACCTCGCCGAGCGCATCGACCTGAATGGAGCGGGTGAGGTCGCCTTTGGTCACGGCCGTTGCGACTTCTGCGATGGCGCGCACCTGATTGGTCAGGTTATCGGCGAGCAGATTGACGTTGCCGGTGAGGTCCTTCCAGGTACCCGACGCGCCGGGCACATTGGCCTGTCCACCGAGGCGGCCTTCCACGCCGACTTCGCGGGCTACGGTGGTCACCTGATCGGCAAAGGTGGCGAGCGTACCGGTCATGTTGTTGATGGTCTCGGCGAGCGCGGCCACTTCGCCCTTGGCATTCACGGTGAGCTTCTGTGTCAGCTCGCCGTTCGCGACGGCAGTGACCACCTTCACGATGCCGCGCACCTGTTCCGTGAGGTTGGCAGCCATAACGTTGACTTTGTCGGTGAGGTCCTTCCAGGTGCCTGCGACGTCGGGCACCTGTGCCTGGCCGCCCAGCTTGCCCTCTGTGCCGACTTCGCGCGCCACGCGTGTGACTTCGGCAGCGAAGGCGTTGAGCTGATCCACCATGGTGTTGATGGTGTTCTTGAGCTCGAGAATCTCGCCCTTCACGTCCACCGTGATCTTGCGCGAGAGATCGCCGCGAGCCACGGCGGTGGTGACCTCGGCGATGTTGCGCACCTGGGCTGTGAGGTTGCCGGCCATGAAGTTGACGGAGTCGGTGAGATCCTTCCAGGTGCCGGCGACGCCGGGCACGTTCGCCTGACCGCCCAGCCTGCCTTCGGTGCCGACCTCGCGTGCGACGCGCGTGACTTCTCCGGCGAATGCGTTGAGCTGATCGACCATGGTGTTGATGGTCTCTTTGAGCAGCAGGATCTCGCCGCGGACATCGACGGTGATCTTGCGCGAAAGATCGCCGTTCGCAATGGCAGTAGAGACCTCGGCAATGTTGCGAACCTGACCGGTGAGATTGCTGGCCATGAAGTTGACGTTGTCGGTGAGATCCTTCCAGGTGCCGGCCACGCCGGGCACCTGTGCCTGGCCGCCGAGTTTGCCGTCCGTGCCCACCTCGCGGGCAACACGCGTGACTTCACCGGCGAAGGAGCGCAACTGATCCACCATCGTGTTCAGCGTCTCCTTGAGCTGCAGGATTTCGCCACGCACGTCGACGGTGATCTTGCGCGAGAGATCGCCGCGGGCCACGGCGGTGGCGACTTCGGCGATGTTGCGCACCTGCGCCGTGAGGTTGCCGGCCATGAAGTTGACGTTATCGGTGAGATCCTTCCACGTACCGGCCACACCGGGCACGACTGCCTGGCCGCCCAGTCTGCCCTCAGTGCCGACTTCGCGGGCCACGCGCGTGACTTCTCCAGCGAATCCGTTGAGCTGATCCACCATGGTGTTGATGGTGTTCTTCAGCTCCAGAATCTCGCCCTTCACGTCGACCGTAATCTTGCGCGAGAGATCGCCGCGGGCCACGGCTGTGGTCACCTCGGCGATGTTGCGCACCTGACCGGTCAGGTTGCCGGCCATCGAGTTCACGGAATCGGTGAGGTCCTTCCATGTACCGGCGACACCCGGCACCTGCGCCTGGCCGCCAAGGCGGCCTTCGGTGCCGACTTCGCGCGCGACGCGCGTGACTTCACCGGCGAGGCGGTTGAGCTGATCGACCATCGT
>JAUTWX010000256.1 GCA_030838385.1 Acidobacteriaceae bacterium | reverse complement strand
GGAACGTGGCATCCGGCAGCTCCTTGAGACTGACGATCGAATAGAGATATCCGTCGATATTGAGGTAGCTCTCGGTCTCGTTCAGGATGCTGCCCACCGTCGCCTGCTCCCGCACGCTGCGGTGCTCGAACAGGTCTTCGGGCCGCAGCAGCGACCGGAAGTACAACTGCTTGGGAACCTGCGCCCGCACGACTTCCTCAAAGAGTTCCTGGTCCGTAAGGCGGCGCGGGCCCAGATTAGCGGCTTCGAGCGATGCGGAAACACCGCGCATGAGCGACGAAAACTCGGCGAGCAGCGTCTCATGCTCCTTGCGCGCCCGGTCAATGCACTTTTTCTGACTGAACGCGAGACCACCATCTTTCCGCTTCTTCTCCGCGGAGTGGTAGAGCTTCGCGTGGACACGGGAGTCCCAGATGAAATAGGCATGCAGCCGGATACCGAAATAGTTCCCGTCCCGCTCCTTGGCCTGCCACATCGCGAGCCGATGCGTGTCGAGCGCCATCAACTCCGATTGCGCGGTGCGCTGCATCCGAACGTAGTCCTCAAGCAACGTGCCCAGGTCTTCAGAGATTTCGTAGCGGAACTGGACACGCATGCTGACGTCAGGAATCGATCGGAGAAGAGCCTCGATCAGGCTCTTGGCCTGGTTGCGGTCCTCATCTGTTGCGAAGTAGGACAAGGTGCCCCGCAACTCGTACCCGGCAACGAACGCGCCGTTCGTACGGACCATCACGCCATCGAGAATGTCCCGTAGTGGCAGCAATTCGCAGACGGAGGGGACCTTTAGCTTCTTTTCGTATTGTGCAACCGTCGATGGCATCGTTTGCTCCGGATGATTTCAGCTAGGTTGGGACCAATCGCGAACTCGCGCAAATCTGCGGGGCTTATTCGTCATTCCCCTCTTCCGGGTCTTCGTCGCGCAGATACGGCTTCGTGATCTGGGAATCCCGCTCCAGCGCGCACCATGCCCGCGGCGCGATCAGCGACATGGCAAGATCCTGCAGATAACCGCGTGGCTTCCCGTACTTGAACAACATCAGAAACGGGATGGTCAGGAACGGCACGACGAACTCCATGAAGATGTTCAGCGGGAGACCCATCACCTTCGCGTGGTCTCCCACGAAGTGAGAGGTGAGGTTCATCAGGATGCCGAAGCCGAGGACCGCAACCAGGTCCTCGAACTCAAGACCTAAGAAGGTCACTCGCGTGTGCAGGTTCTTGTGGATCGGTGTCATGTTCAGCGCCATAGCATCACCATCCCGACCGCATGGGCGTTGCTGACCAGGGATTCGGCAAAGCGAAGGATGCCGGATATCATGAGGGCGCCGAAGCCCGCGATCATGTGGCGAAGCCATGTGGATCCGGGATAGATCTCGGCCATCACGCCACCCATGTGGAACGCCATCGCTCCAAATTGTGTCAGGGCGAAGATGGGCAGGATTACGTTGCCCACATAGCTGACCAGCGCGACCAGCGCCAGATAATACGCATCTGCGCTGGTAGGCCCGGCATGGGTCACAAAACCCTCGAGCGTGCGCAGGATGCCCGAGCACATCAGTGCCCCGAAGCCGCCGTAAAGAAACTGTCCGTAGGCGCCGCCTTTGCTGTAGCGATAGACCGCGCCGGCGAAGAAGAGACCCGACAGCGTCGGCATGATCGTGTTTCCTCCCCAGGATGCGAGATGGGTGATTCCACCATCGAGACTCATCGACTCTCCTCTCTATGCCGCCATTGCCTGAATCAAATGGAAGAGCCCGGTGAGGCTCAGAAACCCGATGGCGGCGAAGATGAGCCGCGCGTATGGCCTACGCTGCACGAAGTTGGCGACTGCGCCCACAACGGCCAATCCCGCGGCCGATGGCATGATCGTGCCCGCGATATAGTTCCAGAACTGTTGCAGCATGTCGGTCGTAGCTGTCTCGCTGCCCGAGTTCCAGCCCTGGAACATGAGCTTGGTCGCCTTGATGGACAGCAGAAAGATGGCCGCGATGATTGATGGCAGCGGGCTATCGCCGCCGGCAGCGTCAAGCGTCGCCTTCAGGACCATGAACGCCGCTGCCACAGGTACGAAATTGTTCAACACCAGGCTGACAAAGCTCTGGAACGCGGTGCCGACGCCGGAGATCCAGCCGCTTGAACTCGAACCGGGATTCCCCGGAATCGGAACGCCCTGTGCCCCAATCCACTGGAGGATCTCCGGCAGAGTGAGCAAGATCACGGTCCACATGATCCACTTCCCTGTCCGCCCGGTCAGGTGAAAGTTCATTCCACCCTCCGTCCTCAGGCTGAGCCCTGCCGCCACCAGCGTCAGCACTGCGGCAGGAGACGCGATCGCGTACAGCAGCGAGAGAAGGTCCGACAGAAATTGAGGCACAGGCATGCGTTTGTTCCTTATTCGGCGGGACGTCGCTACTGAATGCCCTGTGCTTGCGTGATGAAGCCTTCGGCCATACGACCAAGACCGGAAATCACCATCAGGCCAATACCACTGGCGAGCCAGCCGCCAAAGCCACGGCCGCTTTTGTAGTGCCAGGCCGCCACGCCCAGGCAGGCGACGCCGATCACGGGAGCGATGACGTTGCAGCTCCAGTTCACGATGTTGAGGACGGTGCCCTCAACGGTGGTAGCCTGCTGCCCCTGAACTGCCTGCCCGAAGGCCGGCTGCGTACCCAGGTTCTGCGCGCTGGCTCTGATTGTGGTGAAAGGAAGGAATTGACCAAGCAACATGAGCAGGAGCGCAATCCGGATCCACCGATGGGGCCAGTTGCGCTCCGCGGGACGCTCCACGTTGCGGACGGTGGCAACACTCCGATCAGAGCGAAGCCAGGTAGTTGCAAGTGCTCTCATACGATTCTTCTCCTGGACCCGGCTGCTCTTGGCATCCGCGTCGCAGGGAAAACCTAGGATGGGTTCAGCACTCGGTCAAATCTGCGCGGCCGCGTGCTGAGCGAGAATGGGCTTCTCTTCGTGCAGACAACCCTCCGAGCAAGGCTTCCAATCTGTTCTTCAGGACTTCACATCGCGTAAATGGTGAGGCCGGGAATGTTGAGAAGGGCCGTTGGCCCACCGGCGTCTGTCACCCAACATATAAATGGGCCGCGGGATAAAGCCGAACCTTCAACCCGATGGGACTTCGGGAACCGGAAAGTCTCTTCTGCCCGACGAGACTTTGGGAGCCAGAAAGACCC
>JAUTWX010000359.1 GCA_030838385.1 Acidobacteriaceae bacterium | reverse complement strand
AATCCATCGCCGCGCTCCTGACGCTTTCTTCGCGCGTAATTCATTTATTCACTATCGCGCCGTCGATCCTCGCCCTCGCCGATGAGGTGATCGAGTAAGCCTTCATGTCCGCTTCTCTAGTTAAATGGGGGAAGGCTGACTGTGCTACGCCTTCCCGGTCGCGATAGTCGAGTTCGACGCAAGCCGGTTGGCGAGGCCCCAGCCGGTCGGGACCACGCGCGGCCGCTCCTCGGCGCCCGCTAGCCGCCGGAAGAAGCCGGGGAGCGCAACCCAAAATGTCTCGGGCCCTGTAAGGATTGATATGTAACTCGTATCCAATTACATTGTACGTGATTTTATAGGATACGAGGATGAATCGCCGGAATCCGAAGGCGGTGTCTGCACGACCTACGCCACTCGACGAGATGCCGGGGCTCGATAGCCATCTGTGCTTCGCCCTCTACTCGGCGAGCAACCACATGACCCGGATATTCACGCCATTCCTGACAAAGCTCGGCGTGACGTATCCGCAGTACCTTGTCCTGGTTGCCCTGTGGGAGCGCGGTTCCCAGGGCGTGGGCGACCTGGCTTCCGCGCTGGCGATGGATTTCGGCACGCTGTCGCCGATGCTGAAGCGGATGGAAAGCAAGGGCCTTCTCGCGCGCCGTCGGCAACCCGGCGACGAACGCCGGGTTGCAGTCGCGCTGACCGCCAGGGGTGAGTCGCTGCGGAAACGAACGCAGCAGATGCTGGGGGAATTCTACTGCTTCCTGAATATGCCGCTCGACGAACTGTCCGACCTTCGGGATCGGCTTCGACGCTTTGTCGAGTTAACGGGCGTGGCGAAGGAGATCGAGGCTGCGTGACGGTTGGTGCGTTTGCCGGCTTCGGATGTTCTCGGTGCCGGCGACCGGCCGCCGGCGCAGGTGGCGCAAGAATCGCGCCGGTCGTTCACCGGCAGTACTCAAGCTACCTCAGGGGAGGCAACCATGATCAAGATCCATCATCTCAACTACTCACGCTCCACTCGGGTCATCTGGTTGATGGAAGAGCTGGGCGAGCCCTACACGATTGTCCCGTACACACGGGACCCCAACACCTTCCGCTCGCCGCAGACGCTCGAGCGCGTCCATCCCCTCGGCAAGGCCCCGGTGATCGAGGACGGAACGCTGGTGCTCGCGGAGTCCGGCGCCATCATCGAGTATCTCGTCTCGACCTATGGTCGCGGCAAGCTCGCCCCGGCACCTGGAGGGCCTTCCTGGGCGCGGTATATTGAGCTGCTGCACTTCGCGGAGGGATCAGCCATGTTTCCTCTGCTTGTCCATCTTCTCGGCATGCTCACCGGCGGACTGTCCGATGGTCTGAAGGGGTTCATCACGCCGGACATTGCAAAGACCCTGAAATACCTTGACGCCGAAGTGGCCAGGAACGGCTACCTCATGGCAGAGGGCTTCACCGGCGCGGACATCCAGATGTCCTATGTCATCGAAATGGCCCGCATGGGCAAGCTGCACGAACCCTACGCGTCCTTGGAAGCCTGGATGTCGAGACTCGAGCAACGCCCCGCCTACAAGCGTGCGATCGAACGGGGCGGACCGGTACGGCTCCCGATCTGAGCAAGCCGCAATAAATGCGCTTGTCCGGACTGACGCCGCGGACTCCGCCGCGAGGATTAGCCATTCGGTTCCGCCCCTTCGAGCGCCGCATGCGTCGCCGCCGTCATCGGCGCGATGCCGAAGGCGCGGTGCAAGCGGCCCAGCATGATGAAGGCGCCGATCACCAGCCCAAGTTCGATTATTTCGGCCGGCGTAAACTCTCTGCTGAGTCCCTCAATGGATGCATCGTCGATGGAATCGTACTCTGTCGCCAAGCGAACGGCGAAGTCGAGAGCCAGTGATTCGCGCTGAGACAACACCCGCTCACCCTGGAGCTTTGGCAAGAGGTCTTCGTAGAGCCCAGGAGCCCGATCCTCGGGCTCACGCGCTGTCAGTCAACGCTGGCAGTCGTTGAGGCCGGCAATCTTCAACCGCACCAGTTCCTTCAGCGCGAAAGGCAACGCACCGCCGTATTTTAGCGGGCGATAGAAGTCGAGAAACCGGCTGAATGCCTCAGGGCTGTGCGCATAGACGGCGAACATCTCGTCGCCGGTGCGATGGTGCAGGTCACGAAGACCGTCATGGGCGATCGCGTCTGTCGGGAGTAGAGGAAGTCGAGCCATAGTGGGAGTGCAGCATGGCGCTGCACTGAATGTCAAAGGATTCGCTAGCCGGTCACGATCATTCTCATGAGTATGTCGCTGAAGGTCTTCTTGTCGGCATCGGACTTCGTGTCAGCCGTACGCCTGCGAGGGCATCTGGCTAGCCAGCGGCTCTCAAGTTAAGGGCATCCATCAAGGTTAGCACGATGCTATCGGCTAAAAGCTCTCCCTCGAGGCTGCTTGCGCGGGGAGAATGCCACGTCGGCCCCAAAGGGGAGCGACATAGGAGTCTTGAAGGTGCGATACTTCTTCCCCGTCTCGGACGGCAGCAACACTATCAATGATGACGAGGGTATTGAGAGCTGGGTCTTCGAGAGTGCTCCAAGCGTTGCCGGACTTGGACTGGGCATCAACCTGCAGCCGATCGCCGTTCGCGAGCTTGCCCAACTCGGCTTGGCGAAGGGACTGGCGACAGTCGCCGCTCCCATTGAAGAACTGGCGTTCTACAACAGGCACGGCCAGCGCATCTGGAGTGAGCCCTGAGGACTCGCTAGTGGGTTTCATTGGCCGCAGTACGCTATCAATCGCGGCACTTTGCAGGCTCTGCCGACCATTCATCCGCCAAAGGGTACCGTGGAGAAGAAGTTTTCCTGCTGCATGGAATGCGCTGCCGTGGGCTTCGTGGCCGCCGCGTTGCTGGTGATCGTCCCGCGTGTTTACGTAGGAAGGCGCCAGGCTGGCCATGGCCTTGGCCCACACAGGAAGCTGATAAAGGCCGTGCAGCGAGCGCTCGGCGCGTTATGGCGCGTCGCTTCGAGGCCACAGCTCCGCCGGCGGCAGGTCGAAGGCCCATGTCGAGGTGCACCGCACGACTTTAGTACTGTAGCAGGCGGGCGGGTGGATGCCTCGTGCGGGATCACACGTGGCGAGGGTGCGGCGGCCAGCCCTTCAAAAAGGGCGGTATTATCGGGATGTTTGGCAATATCGAACGCCGGGGGCGGCGAACCTGGAAGTGACATGAACTGGCGACAGATCGACCTCAACCTTCTCGTGGTGTTCGACGCAGTAATGCAAGAGCGGAACGCCACGCGCGCCGCCGAAAGACTCAACATGAGTCAGCCGGCGGTGAGCCACGCCCTGGCCCGCCTGCGCGCCGCGCTGGGCGACGAGCTGTTCGTGCGCACGCCTGAGGGCATGGAGCCCACTCCTCAGGCCCAGCACCTGGCGCCGTCCATGCGGCAAGCGCTTGCCGATCTCGGAGCCGCGCTGGGCAACAGAGCGACATTCGACCCGCGGACGACCTCGCGGAACTTCGTGATCGCGGTCAACAACTATGCAGCGCTCGTGATATCGCCTCGCCTGGCCGCCGCGGCGACGCGCGAGGCGCCGCAGGTCACCCTGGACATCCGGGCAAGCGGCAATCTCGACGTCGCCGAGCGCCTCGATCGGGGCGATCTCGACCGGCGGCCAGGCGGCGCCGGGCGATCGCTTCCGCGACATACGGCTTTTCGAGGATCGCTTCGCCTGCCTGCTGCGCCAGGGTCATCCCACGATCAAGGACGGCAAGATGGATGCACGGCTGCTTGCCGAGCTGCCGCATCTGGACGTGTCGTCAACCGGACAGGGGACTGGTTTCGTCGACGAGGAGCTCGCGCGCCTCGGCCTCGAGCGGCAGATCGTGTTGCGCGCTCCGCTCCTGGCTACGGCGGAGATGCTGTCTCAGTCGGACCTGGTCACGGTGATGGCGGAACGCGCGGCCGGTGTCTTTGCCGCCATGGCTTCCCTGCAGGTCATGGCGTTACCGCTGCCCTCGCCGAGCTTGAAGATCGCCATGCTGTGGCACCGGCGCAACGACGATCAGCCGGCCCACCGATGGCTGCGCAGCGTCGTCACAGGCTTGTGCCGTACCCTCTAATTCACGGCGCCCATTCAGCGAAGGCGTAAATCCGGACCGGCGCGGTCATCGCGATAAAGCGCAGGCATAGCGAGATGACGAGGTCGAATGAGACTTCGCTGCGTCGAACGCTATCTTCACTGCATGAACACTCACGAATATCGCTGGCAAGCCATGGTCATCCCGGAGCGGCGCGCTCCGGTCGACCTCGTCTGCGCCCTGCTCGCCGTGTTGCTGCTCGGCTTTGCCTTGTTCGGCAGCAGCAGCGACGGGCCGAATTTCCCTGCTCGGACTGCGATCCGGCTCCCCGTGCCTGTCGAGCAGGCTCCAAGCCTCGCAGAGTCCGCCAAACCGCGCGTGATCCCGCGTACCGAGGACTGGCTGGACCGCCGCGAAATCACCGGACCATGAGAGATCATCCACCATCCAACAGGAGTGAGACGCCATGAAGTTCGTGCAAGCTTGCCTGGTGACCGGGCTGGTAATCGGCATCACCTGCGTCGGCTTTGCCCAGCAAAGCAAAGGAAGCCCTTCGGATATCAAATACTGCGACGCGTTGAGCAAAGCCTACTCCAGCCTGTTCCCGGCGATGGAGGCGATGCCGGCATCGGACGCGGTGACGATGAACCGGTGCGATACGGACACGCGCGCGAGCATCGCCGCGCTCGAGAAGAAGCTCAAGGGCAAGAAGATCGAGCCGCCGCCGCACGAGAGCGTTGCGCAACAGACGGGGTCAACCGGCAATCCACGGTAGCGCCGAGGTCGCCCACGAGGGAGCGCACCTACGATTGCCCGAAACTCCTCGCCACATGGCCGATCATGTCGTCCGCTCGCGAGAGGAATGTTTTCAGGAGCGGCGAGTTGTTGGCCTTGTGGTAGCCCAGGACCAGGTCGATCGAGGGCGCCTCGCCGCCCCCAATCCTGCAACGCCGGGGGCGGCGGCTCCCGCCATATTGACGGCAAGCTGCGCGTGGCGCGCTGAGGGCTTCACTGGCCGCTTGGCGTACTGCGCCGCTCGCTCTTTCCCGTCCTTGAGACATTTCTGCGAGCAATAGTACCGTTCACAATTCTGCCCTTTGTAGATATTGCGCAGGCGTTTGAGTAGACCTGTACACCAGTGGCAGCGGGTTGCTTCGCAAGTGAGCAAATGGAGAGGCTTTGGCTTCTCCAAGCTGTAACGCACTAATACCTCCTATGGAAAGTCGCACGGGTAGTTGCGCCATCGCCAGACAAGTCTGTGGAAAAGCATTCTGAAGCGGCTGCGACAGGCGGGTGCTCTATTGCCTTTCATTCAGCATCTCC
>JAUTWX010000255.1 GCA_030838385.1 Acidobacteriaceae bacterium | reverse complement strand
GCGGGGGCGGCTTGCGCTTGCAGCGGCGTGAGTGAGGCGAGGAGGAGAGGGATTGCTGTGAGAAAGAACCGGGCTGCGCCGCGGGGGATTCGGTGCGAGATGTTGGTCATTCCGTCCTTATGGTTTTACCGCGTGCTGCCGGGCGGTTTTGATGACGCTCTCAATGTAACTCGGCTTGGCACGGGTGTAGGCTTCACCATGTGTACGAGCACGCGTAGCGATAGGACTCCGGTGCGAATCGACGCGGACATCCTGTTAGCGTTTCAGGTATAAACGTGTGTTTCGGAGGAATGGCATGGCGGAGCTGCGTTATCAGTCTGGGTTTCTGAACGAGTTTGCTACCGAGGCCGAGCCGGGCGCGCTGCCGGTCGGACAGAATGCGCCGCAGAAGCATCCGCTGGGGCTTTATGCGGAGCAGTTCAGCGGCACGCCTTTCACCATGCCGCGCGGGCAGAACCGGCGGTCGTGGCTCTATCGCATTCGGCCTTCGACCGTGCATAAGCCGTACACGCCGGTGCGGGCGCAGCGGCTGATTCGCGGCTGGCCGTGCCCGGATGCAATTACCTCGCCCAACCAGTTGCGCTGGAACCCGGAGCCGATTCCGCCGGGCGTGGTCGATTTTGTGGACGGCATCATGACCCTGGGCGGCAATGGCGATTCCTCGATGCAGACCGGCGCGGCGATCCACATCTATGTTGCGACGCGCTCCATGCACAAGCGCTTCTTCTGGAACGCGGACGGGGAATTTCTGCTGGTGCCGCAGCAAGGCAAGCTGCTGATCTTCACCGAGCTGGGAAAGATCGAAGTGGCGCCGGGGGAGATCTGCGTGCTACCGCGCGGACTGAAGTATCGCGTGGAGCTGCTGGAGAAGGCAGCGCGCGGCTACATCTGCGAGAACTATGGGCAGCAATTCCGGCTCCCGGACCTGGGGCCGATCGGCGCGAATGGACTGGCGAACCCGCGCGACTTTCTGACGCCGGTTGCTGCATATGAAGACCTGCAGGAGCACGTTGAGGTGATTGCGAAGTACGGCGGCGCGCTGTGGTGCAGTGGCATGGAACACTCGCCACTGAACGTGGTGGGCTGGCACGGCAATTTTGCACCGTACAAGTACGACTTGGCGCACTTTAACACCATCAATACGGTGAGCTTCGACCATCCCGATCCGTCGATCTTTACGGTGCTGACGGCGCCGAGCGAGATCCATGGCACGGCGAATATCGACTTCGTGATCTTCCCGCCGCGCTGGATGGTGGCGGAGCACACCTTCCGTCCGCCCTGGTCCCACCGCAACGTGATGAACGAGTTCATGGGGCTGATCTTCGGCCAGTACGATGCGAAGGCCGAGGGCTTTCTGCCCGGCGGCTGCAGTCTGCACAACTGCATGAGCGGTCACGGGCCGGACGCGGAGACCTATGAGCGCGCGACGAACGCGGAGCTGAAGCCGGTGCGCCTGGAAAACACGCTGGCCTTCATGTTCGAGACGCGCTTCATCGTGCAGACGACGAAGCATGCGCTGGAGAGCAATACGCTGCAGCGCGACTACTTCGAATGCTGGCAGGGACTGAACCGCCGCTTCACTCCGCCCGGCCGGCAATGACGTCACCGGCACTGCGCAGTTTGCTCACGGGGCTCATCGACTACGCCGGGCTGTTTCCACCTGCCGGGCTGGCGATGGATGCTGCAATACACAACTACGAGAGTTACAGAAACGGCGAGTACGCATGGATGCTGGGAAGGTTCATCGTCCCGGCGGCTCGGCTGGAAGAGCATGTGGAGGCGGTGCGGAGCGCCGGCATCGACGCGAGCGCCTGGAGTCTGAGCGTGCTGGCGACGGCGGGCGATGCCGCGGCGATTGCTCGGTTCAGCACCGAGATTGGTAGAGCAGGGGCCGACGAGTTAGCGGCTGGTGGATCAGGCAGCATCGACGTGCTTGAGATCAAGGCGGCGCATGCGCGCGAGATCCAGGATGCTGCGCAGGCTTTCGGTGGTGGCTACCAGCTCTACGTCGAGACGCCGCCGGAGAAGTGGCCCTCGTTGCTGCCGGCGACGGCGGTGGCCAAGGCTCGCGCGAAGATCCGGACCGGCGGCGAGGTAGCGAGCGCGATCCCGGAAGAATCGCGGGTGCTCGAATTCCTGCGCATTGCGAGCGAGCGACGGCTAGCCTTCAAAGCGACGGCAGGGCTGCATCATCCGCTGCGGGCAATGCAGCGTCTTACCTACAAGCCGGACAGCCCGACCGGCGTGATGCACGGATTTCTGAATGTGTTCTGCGCCGCGGTGCTGCTGTGGCATGAGCGGGATCGACGGCAGGAGGCTGCATGGATGCTGGGCGAGCGTGATGCCGATGCCATTACGATGGATGAAGCGATGACCTGGCATAACAGTGGCGTAATACTGACGGCGCAACAGATCGAGAAGGCGCGCGAGCAGTTCTGCATCAGCTTCGGATCGTGCTCGTTCACGGAACCGATTGAGGACCTGGGGAAGCTGGGATGGCTGTAAATACCTGCGATCCCGCGTTGCGCAGTTGGGTGAAGTCAGCCCACGCCGCAGGCACGGACTTCCCTATCCAGAACCTGCCGTACGGCGTTGGCCGGGTTCTTGTTCCGGAAACGACGCAGGCGGGCGCAGACGTGATGGTGGCCATCGGCGATCAGGCGCTCAGCCTGCGCAGGCTGGCGGCGACGGCGGCTCTGGATGGTCTCGATGACGGGGTGAAGCAGGCGTGCCGCGAAATTACGCTCAATGCGCTGATGAGCCTGTCAAAAGAGCAGCTACGCATGTTACGCGAACGGATCAGCGCCCTGCTGGAAGAAGCACGTGTCGAGACGATGCCGCACCGCGCCGCGGTGGAGGCTGCGCTGCTGCCGCAGAGCTCTGTGTTTCCGATGGTGCCGGCGGCGATCGGCGATTACACGGATTTCTATGCATCGATCTTCCACGCGACGAACGTAGGAAAACTCTTCCGCCCGGACAATCCGCTGCTGCCTAACTACAAGTACGTGCCGATTGGATATCACGGGCGTGCGTCGTCGATCGTGCCGAGTGCAACTTCCATCTTGCGGCCGAAGGGACAACTGGCCGGAGCACAAGGCACCGCTCCGAGCTTCGCGCCGACGCGCATGCTCGATTACGAGCTGGAGGTCGGCGCATTTGTCGGGCACGGAAATGGCTTCGGTCATCCGGTGCCGATCGATGAGGCGCGCGAGCATCTCTTCGGGCTGTGCCTGGTGAATGACTGGTCGGCGCGCGACATCCAGAGTTGGGAGTACCAGCCGCTGGGTCCGTTTCTGTCGAAGAGCTTCGCGACGACGGTGTCGCCGTGGGTGGTCACGCTCGATGCGCTGGAGCCGTTTCGCGTGTCGGCATACGAGCGGCCATCCGAAGATCCGGCGTCGCTGCCGTATCTGAACGGCGAAGACGACCAGCGGCGCGGCGGCTTCGATGTGCGGCTGGAAGTGTTGGTGGAGACGCCGCGCATGCGCGACGCCGGCGAGGCGCCATTCCTGCTGAGCCGCAGCAACCTGCGCGAGCTTTACTGGACGCCGGGCCAGATGGTGGCGCACCACACCAGCAACGGCTGCAATCTACGGACGGGCGATCTGCTGGCGACGGGGACCGTCTCGGGCTCAGAGACGACGGCGCGCGGCTGCCTGCTGGAGATCACAGCGCGTGGCGCGCAGCCCGTGGTGCTGCGCAATGGAGAGTCGCGCAAGTTCCTGGAGGATGGCGATACGGTGATCCTGCGCGGGTATTGCGAGCGCGCGGGCGCGGCCCGGATTGGGTTTGGCGAGTGCCGCGGGACGGTGGAACCGGCTCGTTAGCGCATATAACAAGAGTACGGATGCAAGCACATCCCACCCTTCGCTCTGCTCAGGATGGGGCACCCGTCTCGGAGAAGGCCGGCGAAAAGCAGATCCCTTCACTGCGCTTCGCTTCGGTTGGGATGACAAGCAATATCTGTTTACTGAAAATCCGGGACCCAGAGTGGGAGGGGGCGGGCCCAGAAGACGATCTCGCCGGGATTTGCCTGCACGGTGCGGCCGTTGCACAAGTTGTGTGCGACGAAGCCTTTGTGGACAGCCTGCTGCACCGGAACTGCGATGGTGGGACCGCTGCAACTGAAAAAGGCGAGACGGTTCGGATCGCCGTAGTCTTTGGTTCCTGGCTTCAGCGTGAAGTTCGCGCTTCCAGCAAGGAGCTGCATGGTGCCGCGTCCCTTGCCGCCGACGTAGACCAGGGACTCCTCGGCATCCGCATCCCACTCCACCATTACGTTTTGATGGCTCATGGGGCTGCCGGTTTCTGCGTTGATGAGGCGGATGACCAGCCGCTCTGCTGTGGCGGCGGTCAAAATCGGCTGTGAGCTGGCACGGGCCATGCTCGACAGCACGATCGCATGGATAGCGAGCAGCGTCACGGCAAGGAGAATCGTCTTCGTTCTGATTGGCGTCTGATCCATCGAGTTCGTCTCGCAGCGCGCCGAGTATGAATTCCGGCGGGGGCGCGTCATTGCAATGATCCGACACCGAGGGCGGATTCTCCGCTCACACGGAAGTGAAAGTGGCATCACCCTGTTGTGGCTCTACGGTTCACTTTGGGAAAGTCAGAACGGTAAAGAATCAGAATTGTGCGACGAGCATGCGTTCTTCGGTCATGGATTCGATTGCTGACCGGAGACCTTCGCGGCCGGTGCCGCTGTCCTTTACGCCGCCGTAGGGCATGTGCTCGGCGCGCCACGAAGTCGCTTCATTGATGAGCACCGCACCCGCTTCTATCTCTCGAAAAGCCTGCGTGATGCGGCCCCAGTCTTTGGTAAAGACCGCGGCCTGCAGACCGTAGCGCGACTCGTTGACCGCGGCGATGGCTTCGTCGAAGCTTTCGTAGGTGTTGAGAAAGACAATGGGCGCGAAGACCTCTTCTTTGAAGAGCGCAGCGCTATGCGGCACTTTGGCCAGCAGTGCAGGTGAGAGCTGGGCGCCGCGGCGTTCGCCGCCAGTGATGAGGCGCGCACCGGCATCCACAGCTTTCTCAATCCAGGCGGCGGCGCGCTCGGCGGCGGCGACCGAGATCATGGGACCGATCTGTGTCTGCTCATCGAGCGGATCGCCGGCGTGCATCTGCTCGATACCTTCGGTGAGCCGCTGCGCCAGGGTTTGCCAGCGCGTCTTGTGCACAAAGACGCGCTGCACGGAGACGCAGCTCTGCCCGGAGTAGCTGAAGCCGCCGGTGAGAATACTTTTGGATGCGAGCTCAATGTCGGCATCCTCGTGAACGATCATGGCGGCGTTGCCGCCGAGCTCGAGGGTGCAGCGCAGGCGCGGCGCCACTGCCTTTAATTTCCAGCCCACGTCGGCGCTGCCGGTGAAGGTCAACATGCGCAGGCGCGAGTCGCCGAGCATGCCCGCGGTCACTTCGTTCGAGCATGGAAGCACGCTGATAGCGCCGCGCGGCCAGCCGGCATCCACGACTATTTCGCCCAGGCGGAGTGCGGTGAGCGGCGTCTGCGGTGCGGGCTTGATGATGATGGGATTGCCGGAGGCGATGGCAGGCGCGAGCTTGTGCGCCACCAGATTGAGCGGGAAGTTGAAGGGCGTGATGCCGAGGATGGGGCCGATGGGAAAGCGGCGGATGAGGCCCGCGCGATGATCGTTGCCGCTGGTCCAGTCAAGCGGCAGCAACTCGCCGCTGATGCGCTTGCTTTCTTCGGCAGCGACGCGGAAGGTCTGGACAGCGCGCTGTACCTCGGTGCGCGAGGCAGAGATGGGTTTGCCGGCTTCGAGCGCGATGCCACGGGCGAGGTCAAGTGCATCGTGCTCGATGCGATGGGCGATGTGTTCGAGGATGGCGGCGCGGCGCCACGCAGGAAGCGCCTTCGTCTCGGCGAAGGCATTCTCAGCAGCCCGGAGTGCCTCGTCGGCATCGCTGCCCGTGGCCTGGCATACCGTGGCGACGACATGGTTGTCATAGGGGCTGCGCACCTCGGCAGTGGCTTCGCTGTTGCGGAGATTGCCGGCAATGATCAGGGGCGTGGCGGCAGGCGATCCCTGGGTGGTGGCCCGCTTCGCTTTGGAGATTGGCATCGCCTCATGGTAGCGGCAGTGCGTGGGCAAAACCGAAGCTTTGGGCAATCGTGAAGCAAACATCCAGCAAACTTTAGTCATGGGGAAGTTCCGGCGAAGGAAGCTGGTTTCATTCCCGGAATGAGTGCTTCATTCACCGTCATTTTTAGGTGAAGAAGAGGCGAAGAAGGCTATTGTGGACAGGCAAGATATTGACCAGACGTGCTGAGGTGATTGCAATGACCAGTGCCCTGCCCCGACCATTCATCCCGATTACGCAACTGCTGACGGCGGTTATGCAGATTGCTGCCGAACACCACCGCGCGGGACGACACACGGCAGCGAAAACCATGTACCGGGAGGTGCTGGCGCTGGACCCCCGCCATGCCGATGCGCTCTTCCTGCTGGGCGTGCTGGAGCGCCAGGCGGGACAGCTGGAGGAGGCGCAGCGACACTTGAGCGAGGCAACACGGTGGGCGGCAAATCGCGCACCGATGGAGGCGGAGTTGCGCATGATCGAGCAGCTTTTGGGTCGACGGGACCGCAAACCCGCGCATTCGTGGAGAGCGGCCGGGCTGTATCAGACAGACTGCTCCGCGCTGGCGACTACGGCACGTGCCTAGCGCACCGTACATGCAATAGCAGCCGGTACAATGAGCAAGATGGGCCGCGGTGGCAGCGATGCCGATGGCCCCGCATTCTCCCGCAACAGGAATGGAATGACACTCGCCTCCAGCACTCTGCAGCAGACCATCGAACAGGCCACACAGCAGGCCGGGCTCAGCATTTTGTCCGCGACCGAAGGTGCGGACTTCCACGGCAAACCCACTTCGATCTTCCGGCTTGGGCTGGCGCCCGACAGCCCGGCGGAGCGCACCCTGACGCTCGAGTTGAGCGAGGGGTTTGCGCCAGCATCGGAGGAGCAGACGCGGGGTCTCGCGACCTACCTGCAGCAGGCAGCGAAAAGGCTGCGCAATCCTAACCCGAACGCGATGGTCTCGCTTGCTGGGCTGCCGCTGGTCTTCCGTGAATTCAAATGGCCGTTCCATCTTTCGACTTCAGGAGCGGACTCTTTTCTGGTCCATGGCGTAGTCGGGCTGGAGGATGGTGGCGGTTCGCCGCTGCACGTGAAGGTGGCAGCGAGCATGACGGTGACCTTTGCCGAGGTGGTGCCGGCACCGGAGCAGCCGTACGCCGAGGCATTCATCTACAACGCGGTGCGCAAAACCCTCGACCAGGGCCAGTTGGAGATGCTGAAGTCGGGCAACCGCCAGCCGGTGCCGGTGACGACGCGCTATTACAGCCGCTGGCAGAACCGATTTGTCTTCTCCGACTCCACCGTGACATTGCGGCGTGAGTTCCTGGCTACCAAGGTGTACTGGCTTTCCGTGGTGCTGGGCGGCAATCAGCCGGTGTGGATCGCCGACCCATACGACGCGCAGTATCTGAACACGACGCCTGAGGAGTTGCAGAAGGATGCGGCGCATCTGGCGACGGACGAACTGCTTACGCTGGAAGGTGACTTTGCCACGCCTGCCGCGAAGCTCGCCGAACAGGGCGACCACTATCGCGCGCTGCTGGCCCATGCACTCTCGCTCACCAAACCGGAGTTCAACGAAGAGATGCGGCACGGCCACACCAATATGTAGGGGGAGCCGAAAGGCTCGCTTGGGCGAAGGCAGTGGGTGTGGAGACGTATATCTCCGATACGCCATGCGGCCATCTGATCATGGAGTGCGATGCAGAGCAGGTCTCGCGGCGGGTAGAGAAATTTCTGGCGCAGTAGCAGACTTGTCGTCCGAGGCTGACGCACTCACGTGCGTGTTGTGAGTGATGGACCGGATGGGTCCGCCGGCCATGACTTGTGATCCGTACTTAAACGGACAGTGGCCTCGCCTGGGTGATGGCTTCGCGGATCTTCGCGTATTGCGCTGCGGCGGAGAACTCGACTTGCTCCCCGGTTCGCTGAATGCCTAGCTGCTGCCAGAGTTTTTCAAGATCGACCGGTGTCGGCGAGGTGCTCCAGCTACGGTATTGCTCCATGAGCACGCGTGTACCGGTGGCGGTATCGCCGATTTGGAGTGCACGCGTCAACGGCCAGTCATGATCGATGGTGCCACCGGCGGCGACGACTGCGCGCAGTGCGTCCTGAAGCCCTTTGCGATTGGTGGTTGCGACGCGAATCTGCACATCCGCCACCAGGCAGAAGAGCGCGCCTCCCCAGTAAGTGCGGCCCCAGGTGTGAGTGCGGTCCAGGCCTTCGTCGCCGGGCTGCGGCTCGCCTTTAGGCATGCCGTCGAGCATGTCGCGCCAGATCTGCTTCGCAGACAACTCACCCGCCTGCACGCGCGCGATGGGCTCGATATAAGTCGCGAGACCTTCCTCCATCCAGTGCTGATCGTCCGGCAGCGTGGGGAAGGCCATGTGGACGAGCTCGTGGGTGATGGTCCAATCGGCAGCGAGCTCCTGTTGCGTTGTGTGCTGGCCGAGGCGGATGCGGGTGAATCCGGGCCAGCCGCCGACATCGCCCCACGTGGTTCCCTGCACTACGCCGCTGCGGTCGGCGACAGGAACGATGAGGATGCGGACGCGCGGGACAGGAAAGATGCCGTAGTAAGTGGCAACAGCATGGGCCGCCATCTCGATACGCTTCGTGACGATGTCGTCAGCAAGATCGAGTGCTCCCGTTGCGAAGTCGAGCTGCAGCGTGGCGCCCCCGATCTGAAGACGATGGGATGCGCGCGGTGGACCGTAGCGCAGCGCTGGGTTCCATTGCGCATGCACGATCGCCGCAGATGCCGCGACCGATCCCAGCATCAGGAGAGTTGTCCGCCGGCTCAGGTTGGAGATCATGCTCTCTGTAAGACAGCAAAACTGCGAGGTGGTAACGGCATGCGCAATCTGCTCCGCATCTTCGCTCCACATCAGGGCGTGGTAATGCCGAGCGTGCGCAGCCAGGTAGCGGCGAGGTCGGGCCAGTGGGTGACGGGAAGCTTGGTGGGGCGCAGGCCGTAGCCATGACCGCCGTTTGCGAAGAGATGCATCTCGGCGGGCACTTTCGCCTGCTTCAGCGCCTCGTAGTAGACCCACGCGTTCTCGACCTTCACCGGATCGTCTTCGGCCTGGATGAGGAAGCTGGGCGGCGTGAGCGCGACCGGCTTTACTTCTGGACGCAAGGCGAGGGGATTCTCATCCTGATCGAGGTTGCCGGGATAGATGAGCAGGGTGAAATCCGGACGCGCGCTGAGCTTGTCGGCATCGTCGATGGCGGGATAGATGGGGTCGGCCGCATGTGCACCGAGCACAGCGACGAGATGTCCGCCCGCGGAAAATCCGAGAACCCCGACGCGGTTCGCGTCGAGCTGCCACTCGGATGCATGCTGGCGCACGACGCGCACCGCGCGCTGCGCATCGGCCAGGTCCTGCGTGTACTTGGGGAACGGGCCGGCGTTCGGCACGCGGTACTTCACCAGCGCGCAATTCACGCCGATGCCGTTGAGCCAGTCGCAAACCTCCGTGCCTTCGAGATCGTAGGCGAGGATCTGGTAACCGCCGCCGGGAAAGACGACGATTGTGGCCCCGGTGTTCTTGCCGGTGGGCGCGGGGTAGAAGGCGAGCGTGGGCTTCGAGACAAAGCCGATGCGCGCGACGCGCTTGCCGGCGATCATGTTGTCGGTGGGTTTGGTAGTGTCGTCCTCCTGCTGGCCAGCGGCAACGTTTGGAGCACCCGGCGGCGTAGATGGCCACAGCGGCATGGTGGTCTGCGAGAACCCTGGTGCGGCGATGGCAAGCGTGAATACGAGCGAGAGGGCTGGGATACGCACGCGATGAGTGTACCGCCTGAGCTTATTCCGGATCAGTATTCCAGGTATGCGGCGCGGCGCTGCATGAAGGCTTCGAGTTCCAGGCGCCAGTCGCCCGCGATGCGCTGTGGGTCTTCACCGGAGCGCAGCGCGTCGAGCACGGACTTGTTCACCAGCAGGCGATCGATCTGGTCGAGCTTGTAGTCGTTGGGATAGAGCTTCCAGAGCGCGGATGCGATTTCGAGGCCGAGCTCGGGTCCGTCAAGCGCGTTGCGGTCCATCACCATAAGTGACACGCCATGACAGAGCTGGCCTGCGTAGGGATACGGCGCCGCAGGCGTGAAGTCGACAGGCACGAAGCGTACGCCGGGCAGCAAACGCGCATTGAGCGTGCGCGCGAAGGTTCTGCTATCGATCCAGGGCGCGCCGAGTAATTCAAATGGCGTGTCGGTGCCGCGGCCGACGGAGATGTTGCTGGTCTCAATGAGGCCGATGCCGGTGTAAAGTTCGGCGGCGCGCTGGCTGCGCAGGTTGGGCGAGGGATTGGTCCAGATAAGGCCGGTGGAGTCGAACCAGTCGCCACGCTGCCAGCCTTGCATCTTCACCACGGTGAGTGCGGCGTTGAGGTGGCGCTCGCCGTTGAAGTAGCGCGCGAGCTCGCCGAAAGTCATGCCGTGACGCACGGGCAGCGGCATGTAGTTAGTGTAGCTGTCGCGGCCGATCTCCGAGACCGGGCCCTGCACGAAGGAGCCGGTGGCGGGATCGGGACGGTCGAGCACGACGACATCGATATTGGCTTTGGCTGCAGCTTCGAGGAAGTAGCCCATCGCGGCTTCGTAGGTCCAGTAGCGGACGCCTGCGTCCTGTAGATCGATGACGACGGCATCAAGGTCGCGCAGCGATTCAGGTGACGGCCGGCGTTGCGCATCGGTAGCACCGTAAAGGCTGACGATGGGTAGTCCTGTCGCAGTGTCGGTTGCGTTTGCGAGATCGGGCCGGTCCTGAGCACCCTGGATGCCATGTTCGGGAGTGAAGATGGTCGTGAGTGTGAGGCCGGGCGCGGCGGCATACGCATCATGTGCGAGCACGTCGATGGTACGGCGCCCCTCGCGATCGAAGCCAGTCTGATTGGTGAGCAGGCCCATGCGCAGCCGGCCGCTGTGCTTCTTCGCGAGAGCTTGCAGGGTAAGGAACTTCTCCGACTCGAGAACATCGATGCCAGTCATCACATCGCCGTTACGCGCAGTCCAGCGGCGCGCGCCGGTAAGCGACTCGTTGTAGCCAGTGAGTTGGGTGAGTTGGCCGTTTTCCTGCGTCCGGAAACCGACAGCCTGCGCGGCAGCATCCGCAATACGGGAACGCAGCACGACGGTATGTCCGTGGCCATCAGGATGGACCGCGTTGGTGAGGATCACGACATACGTGTCGCTCTGCGGGTCCATCCAGAGCGAAGTACCGGTGAAGCCGGTATGGCCGAAGGAGCCGAGCGGAAAGAGCGTGCCGCGATTGCTGGATAAGGCGGAGTCGATATCCCAGCCAAATCCGCGCAGGGCGGTGCCGGTGGCGGGCTGCTCGGGTTCGATCATCTTGGCAAGTGTGAGTCGATTGAGTGGGAAGTTGCTGGGGCGTCCGGCGAGACGGTCGAGCAGCGCCTGCGCGAAGACAGACACGTCTGCCGCCGTACTGAAGAAGCCGGCGTGACCAGCGACACCCTCCATGCGGCGCGCGGTGGGGTCGTGTACGACGCCGCGCAGCATGGTGCCCATGCCGGATAATGTGCCATCCGAAGTGACGTATTGAGTGGGTGCAATGCGGTTGCGCTTCTCCGCCGGTGGCAGATAGCCGGAGTCGGTGAGACCGAGAGGCGCGACGATGTTGTGCTGCGCGTACACCTCAAGCGGGAGGCCCGAAACACGCTCCACTAGCGCGCCGAGCGCGATGAAGTTCTCGTCGCTGTAGCGGAAGACCACGCCGGGCGGCGCGATGGGCGTTGATTCGAAGAGGCGGCGCAGGCCCTCCTCGCGGCCGTGCCAGGGGCCGGTGAGGTCGAGATCCGGCGCGAGGCCGGAGTAGTGGGTGAGGCACTGGCGAATGGTGATGTCCTGCTTGCCGTTGGCGCCGAACTCGCCGACGTAGTGAGCAACAGGATCGTCGATGCGGATCTTGCCCTGCTCGTAGAGCTGCATTATGGCGGTTGCGGTGACCAGGTCCTTGGTGAGCGAGGCCATGTCGAAGATGGTGTCCTCGGTCATGGCTTCGCGGGTGGGCTCGAGCGAACGCATTCCGTAGGGCCGATGGAAGACGACGTGGCCCTCATGCCCGATGACGACGACCGCGCCGGGAAGCTCATTATGCGCGACGGCGTCGTTCACGATGGTGTCGATCGGGGCAAAAGCGGGCGGCGTGACTGTCTGCTGTGCAACTGCCGGCGACGGTTTTTGCGCGGCACACGCGACCGACGTCGCGATGAGAGCGAGAAATGCAACGACGGCGTTTCGCAAGAGGCGCATCATGCGGCAGTGGCACTTTCTGTTGTCGGTAGCAGCAGACTGGCGACATAGCCAACGGATGTAGTGATGAGCGCGCCGATTAGCACGTACCAGATGAAGGCTACCTTGGGCAGCCCCCATGCATGGCCGACGGCGAAGGGGCCGGGCTGCTGCCAGAGCAGGATGTTGACGATGAGGCCGACGATCATACCGATGATGGTGCCATCCTGCGTCGCGCGCCGTGTGAGCGTGCCCAGCAGGAATGCGCCCAGCATCTCTCCCCAGGTGACGGAGGCGATGGAGAGACCGATCTCCACAACATGGCCGCCAGTGCGCGAGAGGACCGCTAGCGCGAGCAGCACCACGGCCCAGACGGCAGTGAGTATTCGCGAGAGACGCGTGCGGGCGCGCTCCTCCATCTCTGGATGACGCGGGAGATAGAAGTCGACCATGGTGGTCGATGAGAGCGAGTTGAGCGCGGCGCTCATGTTCGACATGGCTGCGGCAAGGATAGCGGCGATGACCAGGCCGGAGATGCCATGCGGCATCACCTGCACGATGAAGAGCGGGAAGAGGCGGTCCGCCGTTCCAACATGTGCGAGGGTGCCCGCGGGATAGAAGACATAGAGCCCGGCGCCGATGAGCAGGAAGAGCGAGAACTGCACGAAGACGATGACGCCGCTGGCTAGCAGCGCAAGCTGTGACTGCACGAGATTCTTCGCAGCGAGCAGGCGCTGGACGATGAGCTGGTCCGTGCCGTGGCTGGCCATGGTGAGAAAGCAGCCGCCGATGAGGCCGCCCCAGAAGGTGTAGGTCTGGGTGAGCGAAAACGCGAAGTGGAAGATGGTGAACTTGTGCGCCGCGGCGGCAGTGTGGTGGATGGCGCTCCAGCCGCCAGGGGTCTTGGTGCCCAGCGTCCACAGCGCGAGCACGGTGCCGGCGAAGTAGATGATCATCTGCACCACGTCGGTCCAGATGACGGCAGAGAAGCCGCCCTCGAAGGTGTAGATGAGGGTCAGGATGGTGAGAATGATGATGGAGGGAATCGTGCCGGTGCCCAAGGCGACGGTGATGACGATGGAGACGGCGAAGATGCGGACCCCTTCCGCCGCCGCACGTGTGGCCAGGAAGAGGCCTGCCGTGAAGCGGTGCAGTCCCTTGCCGAAGCGTGCGCCGATAAGCTGATAGGCCGTCATGAGCTGGCCTTCGAAGTAGCGCGGCAGAAACAACAGGCAGATGACGATGCGGCCCAGCAAATAGCCGAGCGCAATCTGCAGGAATCCGAAGTCCCCGGTGAAGGCGAGTCCGGGGATGCTGATGATGGTGAGAGTGCTGGTCTCCGCGGCCACGATGGAGAGCGAGATAGCCCACCAGGGCACGTTGCGGTCAGCAAGAAAATACGACCGCAGCGACCGCTCCCCATTGCGGAAGCGGAGACCGAACCAGGTGATGCCCAGCAGATACAGGACAATCGCGAGGACGTCGATGAGGTGAAGCTGCACGGGACGCGGTCTCCCTCGGCGTGGCTAGTGTGCGGTCGTCAGTGTCTTCAGGAAGTCGTAGTAGAAGTCGACGCCGTGATCGTATGAGGCAATGGGCAGACGCTCATCTTTGCCATGCGCGCGCACATCGTTGCTCTCCAGCGCAATGCCGGACACGCCGTAGGTGGGCATGCCGGCCGCGTTGGTGTAGATGCCGTCGGAGGCCCCATCCGCCATGGTGGAGACTACCGGCACGTCCGGCCACATCTTCCCTGCGACCTGGTGCAGTGCCTGCGTCACTTCCGGGTTGATGGCTGCGGGCGGCAGCGCCTTTTTGTCTGGCGCCCTGTCGAAGATCACGCCCTGGCCTTCTCCGCCGTCGCCTACGTATTGCACCGTGATCTTCGGACTGTTGAGAACGCGGATGAGGTCCTGACGAACTTCTTCCTTGGAGTGGCCGGGTAGAATGCGGCAGTTGACGATAGCCTGGGCGCGCTGCGGCAGCGCATTGTTGGCATGGCCGGCGTCGAGCCGTGTGGCGACGCAGGTGGTGCGCAGCGTCGAGTTGTACTCGGGCGTCTGGCTGAGCCGCTTCACGGCTTCAGGGTCCGGCGGCGTTTTCAGAATCGCACGCATATCGGCTGCCGTCTGGCCTGACATGATCTTCGACTCGGTCTCGAAGTAGTCGCGGGTTACGCCATTGAGCTCGGTTGGAAAGGAGTACTGCGAAAGGCGCTGGAGGCCATCGGCGAGCTCGTAGATGGCGTTGTCCGGCACCGGCAGTGAGCTGTGGCCGCCGTGATTGGTGACCGTGAACTGGTAGTCGGCATACAGTTTCTCGCTGGCATCGACGGAGAAGATGGTGGCCTTGCCGTGATGCAGCTCCACGCCGCCACCGTCGGGATTGAGCACATATTCGGCATCGATGAGGTCGCGGTGGTTCTTGATGAGCCAATCGACGCCGTTCGATTTGCCGCCCTCCTCATCCGCGGTGAGGGCAAGGATGATGTCGCGGTCTGGCTTAAAGCCGTCGCGGTGCAGGCGCAGCAGGGTTTCGACCAGGATGGCGTCCGATTCCTTCATGTCCTGCGTGCCGCGGCCGTAGTAGTAGCCATCTTTGGTTACGAACTGGAAGGGGTCGGTGGTCCAGTCCCCGCGCCGTGCTTCGACGACATCGAGATGGCCGATAAACAGGATGGGCTTCTTGCCACTGGCACCGTGATAGCGCACGACAAGATTCTGCTTGCGGTCGTTGGGACCGAGCAGTTGCATATCCGACGCCGGGAAGCCGGCGTCAAGGAACCGCTGCTGCATGGCTTTGGCCGCTGCGGTAACGCTGCCGACGGAATCGGTGGTGTTGATCTCGATGAGCTGGCGGAAGATGTCGACTGCTTCTTTATGGCTCGTATCGGTAGCCTGAGCGGAGGCCAATGGTGCGAAGGACAAACAGGTTACGAGCAGAAAACATGAGCAGAGGAGGACGGAGGTGCGTCGAGTCATCAAGAGTCTGAGAGTACCAGATGGGGAATGCCAGATCGGCCGGAGTCTGTGACTGGTAACAGCGAAA
>JAUTWX010000250.1 GCA_030838385.1 Acidobacteriaceae bacterium | reverse complement strand
AGCTGCTGCGGCGCATGAACATGGCGCCCGACGGCACTGGCGCGCTGATCGCGATGCGCAGCGAACTCACCACGCATCTGCACGGCGAGCCGGAGTTGAAGCCGCTCGACGCCGATCTCAGGCATCTCTTCGCTTCCTGGTTCAACCGCGGCTTTCTCGAACTGCGGCGAATCGACTGGCAGTCCCCGGCGGCGGTGCTGGAGAAGTTGATCGCCTATGAGGCAGTGCATGAGATCAAGGGTTGGGACGATCTGCGGCGGCGCCTCGCGCCCGACCGCCGCTGCTTCGCATTCTTCCATCCCGCGCTTCTCGGCGAACCGCTGATCTTCGTCGAAGTCGCCCTGGTGCAGGGGTTAGCCACAGCCATGCCGCCGCTGCTCACACTCGAGCCGGATGAAGAGGCCGCCCGGGCGCAAGCTGCGCGCGCCGACACCGCGATTTTCTATTCGATCTCCAACTGCCAGGACGGTCTACGCGGCATATCGTTCAGCAATTTCCTGATCAAGCAGGTGGTCGAGGAGCTACATGCGGAGTTTCCCCAACTGAAGCGCTTCTCCACCCTGTCGCCGGTGCCGGGCTTCCGGCGCTGGCTCAGGCAGCGGCTTGCGGAAGGAAGCGATTTCACGAGCGACCTGCCGAAGGCAAAAGCAAAAGTGCTTTACGCCTGCGCACTGCGTTGCTGAACGAGCTTGCAATTTCCGCCAAGCCTAAACAACGTTTTAATGGTGACGGTACGGTCGTCTCTTATCTAGAAATGTACGCATAACAAAGGAAGACAGCTATGAAATTGGCGGAACTCGCATCACGCTCTGCGTTCGCGATCGATCACGATGAATGGATCAGCTGTTCGCACTGGGGCATGTTTCCGGTGCCACTAAAATCCTCGAATTGGCGCGAAGCGTGAGTTCAGGTTGGTTTCCCAAGATATGAGTGCGCCGAGCTTGCGGTCAGGCAAATTCGAGTCCGATCCGGTGGACGTTCGGGCTTTTTAGGCCTTCCAGTACGAGCCTCTCCGATTTCTGCTCTGCACTAACGCCAATTGGAGGCGCTTCGATCTTTGCGGCCAGACAAGTCGGAGCATGTTTTGTGAATCGCTCGAATGTATCGGACCACACTATCATGTCTCTACCCAAGCTCTTGCCCGACAACTTCACGCTGGCCCTGATTGGAACCCTTGTCCTGGCGAGCCTCCTGCCCTGCCGCGGCCAGGCGGCGGCAGCCGTGGAGAATCTCACCACCGTCGCCATCGCCCTACTATTTTTCCTGCACGGGGCAAAGCTGTCGCCCCAAGCCGTGATCGCGGCGGCAAGTCACTGGCGCCTGCATGCTCTGGTTCTGCTGGTTACATTCGTCTTGTTTCCGCTGTTCGGCCTTGCATTCAAACCCCTCTTGTTGCCGCTTGTGACGCCTACGCTCTATGTCGGCATCCTGTTCCTCTGCACGCTGCCGTCCACGGTCCAATCCTCGATCGCCTTCACCGCCATCGCGAAGGGTAACGTCCCGGCGGCGGTCTGCAGTGCCTCGGCCTCAAGCATCATCGGCATCTTCATTACTCCCGTGGTGGCGAACCTCGTGCTCTCGAGCCATGTCCGATCAGGCCCAGCCTGGCGCACCATCGGCGCAATCGTGCTGCAGCTGTTCGTGCCCTTCGTCTGCGGACAGATTCTACGGCCGGTGATTGGCAGATGGATTGAGCGTAACGAGGGCAACGTCAGCATGGTCGACCAGGGCTCGATCCTGCTCATCGTCTATTCAGCATTCAGCGAAGCAGTCGACGAAGGCTTGTGGCGCCAGATCCCGCCTTCGGCGTTGGCCGGACTGCTCGTCGCCGATGGTATTCTCCTTGCCGCCGCGCTGATCACCACCGGGCTAGTCGGCAAATGGCTGGGATTCGATCGCGCCGATCGGGTAACCATCGTCTTCTGCGGCTCGAAGAAGAGTCTGTCTCAGGGCATCACCATGGCCAAGGTGATCTTCGCTTCGCACACCGTGGGCGCGGCCGTCCTCCCTCTTATGCTTTTCCATCAGATCCAGCTGATGGTCTGCGCGGTGTTGGCCCAGCGATGGAGCCGGCACGGGGAATCCTCGCCATCCCTAACTTCAGCAGGCGCGAAATCCCTCCTGCCACACTGACGAGAGCTCCGCCTGCCGCCTTTACCGCGGGTTGCGCGGATTAACTTTTCGGCCGTACCGCGAGTCACCTACTACCCATCTGCATTCATCGGCAGGACGAACTGAACCGTGGCTCCACGAGATACATTTGCCGTGGCCCACAGCCGGCCACCGTGCGCGTCTATGATCGAACGGCAGATCGAGAGTCCCATACCCATCCCGCCGGATTTGGTGGTAAAGAAGGGATTGAACAGCCGGTCGGCATTTTCGGCGGATATCCCGACGCCGCAATCCGATACACGTACGAAAACTCGTGAGTTCTCGTCCTGGCCAGATCGGATCACTAATTCGCGTTGCCGATCCGTGACCGATTGCATCGCTTCGATGCCATTCATCACCAGGTTAATGATCACCTGTTGCAATTGCACCCGATCCCCCAGGATATTGGGTAGAGCGGATGCGAATTCCGTTCGCACCGAAACCTGCTGGCTGATCAGCTCACCCCGTACCAGCACGATAACTTCGCTTAGAAGTTCATTGACTTCGAGCGACACCTTCTCAATGTCAGTCTTTTTCGCGAGTGCACGGACGCGCCGTACCACCTCACTCGCTCTATTTCCGTCACCGACAATCATTTCCATCGAGCGACGCGCTGCATCTAGGTCGGGAATTTCGCGGTTGAGCCAGCGTAGACCGGCCTCGGCATTGGCGATGACGCCAGCGAGCGGCTGGTTCACTTCATGGGCGATCGAGGCTGTTAGTTCGCCCAGCGTCGTCACGCGTGTCACATGCGCGAGCTCCATCTGGGCATCAAGGAGGCGTCGCTCGCTGGAGCGCAACTTCGCTTCTGCCCGCTTGCGGTCGGTCATGTCGATGACAAAGGCAACTCCTTCGTCTCGGTTCCACTCGAAAAGCGCGCCGGCGACCAGGACCGGCACGCGGCTGCCGTCTTTGCGGGAATATTCCTTCTCGTAGGACCTGCAGCTCCCGGTCGCGCTGACCTGGGCCAACGCATCCTGGTCGGCGCGGGCCCACTCGGCGGGCGTCAGCTCCGCCCACCCTATTCGACCCGATATAAGCTCTTCACGGCTGTAGCCCAACATGCCGAGAAAGGCTTCGTTGGCTTCGATGATCCGGCCCTGAAAATCCCAGATCATGATCCCGATGATGTTCGAATCGACTAGGCGGCGGATCTTGGCCTCGCGTTCCTGAAGGTCGTTGTAGAGATGGGCGTTTTCCAACGAGATCGCCGCCTGCGACACCAGAAAATTGAGTACCGAGATCCGGGCGGGCGTGAACACGTGCGATGCCAGCTTGTTCTCGAGATAGAGCACCCCGATCAGCTTGTCCTGCGTTACTATTGGCAGGCAAAGGATCGACCGGGCGTGCTTCCGGCAGATGTACTCATCTGCAGAGAAAGAATTCTGCGCCAAGGCGTCATCAATGATTACGCTTTCCCGCGTCCGGATCACGTAATGGAGCACGGTTTCGGGAAGCTCGGCCGGTGACACGGCCGTCTCGCGCAGCGTGACCTGAACCTGGCCGCGGCCGGTCGTCGCTTCCGCCGCGATCCGTAACTCGTCGCCCGGGAACAGGATGAGCAGGCCACGCTCGGCGCCGGCATGTTCGGTCGCGATGCGCAGGAGCGTTTTGATGAGCGCACCGAGGTCGATCTCGCCGGACACTGCCTGTGCGGCCTTGAGCACCGTTCCGAAATCCAGCTGCGCGACGGGCGCGCCAATGGTAGCGGTGGGAGATGGAGGGACCGGTGCGTCGCGGAAATGTGGATGAAGCGTTTCAAGCTGCCGCACCTTGCCATCGGCTCCCCAACGCAGATAGCCGTGGCGGGCGTCCTGCAAATACACGCGGGCAATCTTCTCGAAGCCGCGCGCCGCGTAGAAGCGGGCGGCGAGTTCATTGGCGAGCGCCT
>JAUTWX010000249.1 GCA_030838385.1 Acidobacteriaceae bacterium | reverse complement strand
TGGTGAGCCCGGCGACCTTGCGGGTATACCGCTGGTAATTATGCGCGTGGGCGGAGAGCACCACGTGCGGCCATAGGCCGGCTTTGGCGGATGCATTGTCCATGTCCAGCAGCATGCGGGGGCTGCCGCCGTGGTTCACGCCGCCGGTGAACGGCGGATGGTGCACGGCGACAATCACTGCGCCCGCATACTGCTCGCTCTTGCAGCGGGCGAGGGCTGTGTGAAGGAACGCGAGCTGATCGTCGTTCAGGCCAGACCGCGTGCCGCCCTCGGTCGAGATCACGCCCGGATCCTCAAGCGCATTGCTGTACAGGCCGATCAGCCTCACAAACGGCGCCTCGAGCGTGAAATACACGCCCGGCTGGATCATCGCCGTGCGCGAGAGGTTTCCCGCGTCTACGGAATGCGCGGGCTCGGTGGCACAGAAGTTGCGCAGGTACGCGTCCAGCGTTGCAACCGTCTCCTTCGGATAGGTCACGCCGTCGTGATTGCCGGGAATGGCGATGATCGGCGCCGGATAGTTGCGGTACGGCTCGTAGAACTGGTCGTAGTAGTAGGCCGCCTCGCCGAAGTTATAGACCACGTCGCCAAGGTGATAGAAGAACGAGGGCACATCGGCAGCGTTTTGCTCGGTGAAGTCGGTCACCATCTTGTCCGCAACCTGCGACTGCGTCGACGGCCCTTTGGTGCTGCCCGTGTCGCCCACGGTGTGAAAGACGATCTGCCCCGCCTTCTGGATCGCCGCGACCCGCGCGGGTCCTTGCGAACCAAGCGTATCTGCAAACTGCAGCACCGGCTCGGCCGCTGCACTACGCGGCGACGGGAAGGGTTCGACGGTCCCCACTTCCTTCAGCTTCTGGTCAGTGACCGGATCGCGGAAGCTGGTTGGATCCGGACTGGGCGAGGGCTGCGCAAACACTGGATCATTGCCGGCGCGTGGCTGCGTGGTGGTCTTCTTGCCCGGAGTAGCTTTCGGGTTGTTCGGTCGAGCGGTTTTCTTCGCCATGGGGGAGGGCTCCTTCGAAATACCACCGATCATTGTGCTACGGCAGCATGAAGATGACGCAAATCGGAAGCTTCAATCTTCCACCAGAAGCACATCCAGAAAGCGCGGTCCGTGGACGCCCTTGATCCGCGTCATCTCGATATCCGCAGTGGCCGACGGACCGGAGAAGAATGTGACCGGGCGTGTTGGGTCGAGGCGCGCGAAGGCTTCTGGCAGCGTCTCGACCACCTGGGCGGCCCCGATGACGCAGAGATGATAGTCCGGCAGCAGCGTCAGGATGCGCCGCCCCTCCGCAGGGCCATGCTGCAGCGCGATGCTTCCGGAAGCGGCAACGCCGACCGTGGCCGCCGTCATCACGCCATCGACTGCGTTGAGCGCATCGACGGAAAGTTCATGATCGGGAATCCACTCCGGGCCATCAGCCCGCCATGTATCAAGGAGTTCAGGCGGCACCACAATGCGCTGACGATTGCCTTCGCGCAGAATCTCCGCCGCCCTGGCGGCAACCTCCTCGCGGCGAACAGGAAAGACGCGCGCATCGTAATCGCGCAGCCGCTCCTCAAACAGGGCGAGCGTTTCGCTCGCGCTCTGCCTATTGCTGCGATCGTAGTCACGTGGAATCAGTTGCGACGACGAAGCCGCCTTCGCATTTGCTTTTTGTATCCGTTCCAGCACGCGCTCGCGGCTGGACATCCCGGCGGCGCTCACGACTGCCCCCGCTGCTGCCACCACTCACGGAACGTCTGCTGTGGCAGCGGCGCCAGGTCGCGCGTCTCCGTCCACCGGCCCGCCATGCCCGGCAGCCAGTGATACCACGCATCGCCGGGATGCACCGTGCGCTGCGCCGTGCGTGCGAGGCGTTGTGCCGCCTCGTATCTGCGGCGGTTCGCAAAGATCGCGGCCATCATCATCATCCCCGCACGCTCCTGATCGAAGAGCGAAGCCAGCTTGCGACGGCCGCGATCGACCACACGCGAGCGCAGGTGCACCAGCACCTCCGGAATGTTGATCTTCACCGGGCACACCTCGTAACACGCGCCGCACAGCGACGACGCATATGGCAGCGACTGCGCGTACCGCATGTCCTCGAGCTGCGGCGTCAGGATTGCGCCGATCGGCCCTGCATAGACCGAGCCGTACGCATGGCCTCCGGTCTGCCGGTACACCGGACAGGCGTTCTGGCAGGCGCCACAGCGGATACACTGCAGCGTCTGCCGCCCAATCGCATCGCGCAGCACGCGGGTGCGCCCGTTATCCAATAGCACGACATGCATGTGCTTCGGTCCATCACCCGGAACCACGCCCGACCAGATCGAGTTGTATGGATTCATGCGCTCGCCGGTCGCCGAGCGCGGAAGCGTTTGCAGCAGCACTTCGAGATCGGCAAAGCGTGGGATCACCTTCTCGATGCCGACGATGGAAATTAGCGTCTCGGGCAGCGTCAGGCACATGCGTCCGTTGCCCTCGGATTCCACGATGGTGACGCCGCCTGTTTCGGCGATCAGAAAATTCGCTCCGCAGATAGCCGTCTTCACCCGCAGGAACTTCTCACGCAGATAGTGGCGCGCCGTCGCGGTCAGCGCCTCGGGGTCGTCGCTCAGCTCCGGCAGCCCCATGCTGCGCGCAAAGATCTCCCGTACCTGCTGCCGATTCTTGTGCAATGCCGGCACCACGATGTGCGATGGCTGATCGCCGCCAAGCTGCAGGATGAGCTCCGCAAGATCGGTCTCGTGCGCGGCGACACCGTGCTGCGCGAGAAATTCGTTCAGTCCAATCTCGGCCGTGGTCATCGACTTGATCTTGATGACCTCGCGCGCATCCTGCTCACGAAGGATGCCCAGTACGATCGCGTTCGCCTCCGCAGCATTCGCAGCCCAGTGCACTGTCCCACCCGCTGCTTGAAAACGCT
>JAUTWX010000226.1 GCA_030838385.1 Acidobacteriaceae bacterium | reverse complement strand
CACGTGATGGACGGAGCACTGAACAGCCAGTATCGAAGGCTTCCGCAGGTCGGCGAGTTCATCAGCCGTGATCAGATGCAGCAATTGCTTCATATCTATCCGGAAGATCTGGTCATCGAAACGTCGCGGCGGGTGATCGCCAGACTGCGGAGCGGGGTGAAGCAGGGCGCCATGACGGATGCGGAGTTACAGACCGCGATCGAGCAGCTCAGCGAGAGCGTCGCCGCTGAGCTTGCCAAGGATCGTGCGCAATCTCTCCGCTCCGTCATCAACGCCACGGGCGTCATTCTGCAGACGAATCTGGGCCGTGCGCCGCTGAGCCAGGCCGCCATCCGCAGGATCGAAGAGGTTGCCAGTGGATACTGCAATCTCGAATTCGATTTGCCGTCAGGGGAGCGGGGCCAGCGCGGGATCAGCGTCGAGAAGCTCATTTTGCGTCTCTTGGCGGCAAAAGCCAGTGCTGCCGCCTCACGATCGGCCCTGGTGGTGAACAACTGTGCCGCCGCCACCTATCTTGCGCTGAACTCGCTGGCGGAAGGAGGCGAGGTAATCGTCTCGCGCGGTGAACTGGTCGAGATCGGCGGTGGCTTTCGCATTCCCGATATTCTTCGCAAGTCCGGCGCACTCTTACGCGAGGCGCTACGAATCGCACGCGGATCAGTGACTACGCAGCCGCCATCACGCCCGCGACCCGCCTTCTGCTGCGGGTGCATCGTTCCAACTTCCGCATCGAGGGGTTCACGGAGCGCCCATCGCCGCAGGAACTCATCCATCTGGGGGAACAAGCTTCCGTGCCGGTTTTTGAGGATCAAGGCACGGGGTGCGCCGCGCATCTCGACGAGTACGGAATCGATGACGAGGCGTACTGGCCAGACAGTGTATCGAGCGGTCTTGATCTGGTGGCGTCCAGCGGCGACAAGCTACTCGGCGGCCCACAATGCGGCATCCTTGTGGGCAAAAGCGCAATCATCGAGACCATCCGCAGCAATCCGTTGTATCGCGCATTTCGCGTCGATAAGCTTACGTACGCCGCATTGGAGGGAACACTCAGCGCCTATCTCGGCGGCGATCGGGAGAGTATCCCGGTGATCCGGATGCTCGCCACCCAGCCGGACACAGTCGAGAGGCGCTGTCATATCTGGGCGGACGCGCTCCGATCCCAGGTGCTGCACGCGAGTGTTGTCGCAACGCGCAGCCTGGTGGGCGGCGGCACCACTCCAGGAGCGTCACTGCCCAGTTTTGCGGTTGCGCTTGAATACACCGGCATCAGCGAGACCACGCTGGCAGCACGGTTGCGAAGACTCGATCCGCAGATCGTGGGCCGCACCTGCGATCGGCGCGTATGGCTCGATCTGCGCACAGTGCCTGAGGAACAGGACGATCTCCTCATCCGGCGAATTAGTGCGGCATTCCTTACAACGTCGGAGCTGGAAGAGTAGAGGTGGAGGCGTGACGCCGAAGACGATTCCGCATTCACAGGTCCAGCAGGAAGCCGTCGAGGACAGGTCCATCGTTGTCGGCACTGCTGGCCACATCGATCATGGCAAGACGGCACTCGTGTATGCCCTGACTGGGACCGATACGGACCGCCTTCCGGAGGAGAAGCGTCGCGGGATCACGATCGATCTCGGCTTTGCCTCACTCCGCTTGCCGGACGGCCGCGGCCACATGCTCGATCTGAGTATCGTGGACGTGCCGGGGCATCACGCCCTTGTGCGCAACATGCTGGCTGGTGCGGCGGGCATTGACTGCGTGATGCTGGTGATTGCGGCAGATGAAGGCGTGAAGCCGCAGACCGAGGAGCACCTGGCAATCTGTAGTCTCCTTGGCATTTGCCGCGGAGTGGTGGCGCTCACCAAATCGGATAACGTGGAGGCAGAACGGCTTCGCGATGTCTGCGCCAGCGCGCGAGATTGTCTGCATCACAGTTTTCTCGAAGGTGCACCCATCGTGCCAACCTCCGTCCGCACCGGAGAGGGAATTTCTGAACTGAAGAGAGCGCTCGCCACGCTCGCCTTGCACGTACCCGAGCGCAGCGTGAACTACTTTCCCAGACTCCCGCTGGATCGCGCCTTCTCCATTCATGGCTTTGGCACTGTGGTGACGGGCACTCTACAGAACGGCACGATTCGAGAGGGGGACACGCTGGTACAGCAGCCGGCAAACCGCTCTGTACGCGTGCGTGGGGTGCAGGTGCATAAGGCCGCTCGAAAGACGGTGCATGCGCCTTCGCGCGTCGCCCTCAACCTGACCGGAGTGGAGCTCGGCGAGATTCGCCGCGGAGACACCTTGGTTCCACCGCACACGCTTGCAACGGTCAACGTGATCGATGTCGAATTGACGAGCCTTCCTGGCCTGCCGCTGCCGAGGCATCGCTCGAAGGTCCGGGTGCACGCCTTCGCCTCGGAATCGATGGCGACGGTGTTGCTCTATGAACCTGCGCAGTCCGTCGGGTCGGGAAGGACTCTGGCGCGACTGCGCCTGGTGACGCCGCTTCTCCTGATTCCCGGAGACAGGTTTGTCCTCCGGCAGTGCACACCAGCCGTCACTATCGGAGGTGGATCGGTGCTCGATATCCGACCGCTGTCCCGTGCGAAGAAGGCTGTCACGCTCGCGTGGCTGCAGCAGCTCACGCGAGCGGATGCGCCCGAGCAACTGCGCCTTCGTGTGTTGCGTCACGGCAAGTCGGGCATCAGCACGGCCGAGTTAATCGCGGAGACAGGACTGACCCCCGACGCAATCGCGCGCATGATGCAGCCGCTGATCGTTTCCGGGCGAGTCATCAGCGCTGGATCGCAGCCGGAGCGCATTCTCTCGGCGGAGGCGCTCGCTGCCATCGCCGATCTGGTGATGGGAGAACTGGAGCGAGCGGCTCCTGCCGGTCTAGCCAAGGCGGAGCTACAATCCAAAAACCGTCTCGACCCGAGCATGCTGGAGCTGGCAATCCGTCGCCTGGCCAGGGCCGGCAAAGTGGACGCTGCCGCGGAAGGCGTAACCCTTGCTGGCCGTGGTCACGCCGTGTCGGATGAGGTGCGCGGCGGCGCGGAAGCCGTGGAGGCGATCTACCTCGCGGGGGGATTGGCTGCGCCTCTGTTGAGCGAGGTGGCTGCGCGGCTGGCAATGCCGCCACGGACGTTGCGCGAGGTCATCACACACCTGCTGCGAGCGAAGCGCCTGGTGCGCATGGGGGCAGATATTGCGTTCACTCACATCCAGCCGCTGGAGAAACTCTACGCCGATCTGCGTCAGCGCAAGGGGGAGACCTTCGACGTGGCCCGCTTCAAGAGCTTCACCGGACTGACGCGCAAGCATGCCATTCCTCTGCTGGAGCACCTCGATCAGGTGCACATCATGAGCAATTCCGGCGGCGTTCGCGTAATCCTTTGAACGGGTCTCTCAACTGAGCCCAGAACAACCAGGAAGCGGATGTTCACATCCGTACAAGGAGACGCGCTGCTCGGTTTGGCGCACTGCGGAGCTCAAGATGCTGAAGGATGTACTCTCTCGCTGGCCGGTTTTTCGTCAAATCCAGACTGGTGCAAATGGCAATGGCGCCGAATCCTGGAGCGAGCGCACGCGCAATCTCAAGCCGAAGACGGCGGGTTGCGAAGTCAGCCGTTCTATCTGCCTGTACTGTGCGGTCGGGTGCGGCCAGCTCATTTATCACCGGGCGGGCAAGCTGGTCTCTGTCGAAGGCGATCCTGCTTCGCCCATCTCCCGTGGCCATCTTTGCCCGAAGGGTGCCAACACCTATCAGTTGCACACGCATCCCGGCAGATTCACAAAGGTCAAGTACCGTCGTCCGTTCGCGAAGGATTGGGAGGATATCCCGCTCGATACGGCGATGCACATGATTGCCGATCGCGTCTGGGAGTCGCGCGAGAGCTGCTTCGAGGAGACGAAGGACGGCCAGTCGCTGATGCAGACCAAGGCTATTGCTCACCTGGGCGGCGCGACGCTCGACAATGAAGAGAACTATCTGCTGAAGAAGCTCTTTACCGGGGGACTGGGCATGGTTTGCGTGAGCAACCAGGCCCGAATATGACACAGCTCTACGGTGCCCGGTCTGGGTACCTCGGTAGGACGCGGCGGGGCAACAACGGCACAGCAATCTCTGGCGGATTCTGATGTCATCCTGATCGTCGGTTCTTCTATGGCGGAGCAGCATCCGGTGGGCTTCCAATGGGTGATGGAAGCGCGTGAGCGTGGCTGCAAGGTCATTCACGTGGACCCGCGCTTCACCCGTACCTCCGCAAGCGCCGACATGTGGATCCCACTGCGCGCTGGCGCGGACATTCTGCTCTTCGGCGTGCTCATCCGTTACGTGTTGGAGAATGAGCGCTACTTCAAAGAGTACGTTCTGCACTACACCAACGCATCGACCATCCTTCGCGAAGACTACAGGGATAGCGAAGATGGCGCAGGCCTCTTCTCCGGCTGGGATGCGGAGAAGAAGATGTACGATCCCGAGACTTGGCTATATGAAAGGTCGACACCTAAAGATCAGGAAGATCAGGACCCCACGGGTCATCATCCGGCCGGGGGTGGTCACGGCAAAGACCGCGGTGGCGAAGCGGGCAACACGCATCAATACATCACGGACGAGACGCTGCAGCATCCCCGCTGCGTCTTCCAGGTGTTGCGGCGGCATTTCGCGCGCTATACCCCCGAGATAGTCGAGCAGCAGTGCGGCATCCCGAAAGATGTCTTCCTCAAGCTGGCGGAGACGCTGGTCGATGCCTCCGGGCCGGAGAAAACCGCCTGCATCTGCTACGCAGTCGGCTGGACGCAGCACTCGACCGGCGTTCAGATCATTCGTTCGGCGGCCATCCTGCAATTGCTGCTGGGCAACATCGGGCGGCCGGGTGGCGGCATCCTGGCGCTGCGTGGTCACGCTTCCATCCAGGGCTCGACAGACATCCCAACCTTGTACGACATTCTGCCCGGCTATATACCGATGCCGTTTTTCGAGGACGACTCGATCACCTTGGAGAAGTTCATTCACAAGCACACCACGGCGGCGGGAATGTGGTCGAACTTCGATACCTACTTCATCAGCTTGCTGAAATCCTGGTATGGAGACGCCGCAACCGAAGCGAATGAGTGGGGCTTTCAATGGCTGCCTCGTGTCACCGGAGACCACTCGGAGCTCGGCTATTGGCTGGACATGGCCGACGGCAAGATGGAAGGGCTATTCGTGATGGGGCAGAATCCTGCCGTCGGCGCGCCGAATGGGCGGCTGCAGCGAAAGGCCATGAAGAACCTGAAATGGCTGGTGGTCCGGGACCTTCGTCGAGGTCGAAACGGCAAGCTTCTGGAAGGACTCGCCAGAGGTGCAGCGGGGCGAACTGAATCCGGAGGAGATCGCCACCGAAGTATTTCTCATGCCCGCGGCTGGGCAGGCAGAAAAAAGTGGCAGCTTCACGAATACGCAGCGCCTCGTCCAGTGGCATAACCAGGCTGTCGAGCCGCCGGGCGATGCACGCAGTGAGACCTGGTTCACCTATCACCTGGGCCGCCTGTTGAAGGAGAAGGCAGCCCGGCAACGCACGCCGCGCAACGCAGCGATGAACGCGCTCACCTGGGATTTGCCGACGCATGGGGAAGTCGCCGAGCCGGATGCGGAAGCAGTTCTTGCGGAGATCAATGGCTATCACTGGGAATCGAAAGTGCCGGTGAAGGACTACGAAGAACTGAGGGCCGATGGATCCACCGCATGTGGATGCTGGATTTATAGCGGCGTCATGCCGGAGTCGGGCAAGAACGTCGCGAATCTGCGTGAGTCCAAAGATCAGCTCGGACACGGGTGGGCCTTCGCATGGCCGAAGGACATCCGCATTCTCTACAACCGGGCCTCGGCAAAGCCCGATGGTACGCCATGGAGTGAACGCAAGAAGCTGGTCTGGTGGGATAGGGAAAAGAAGCAGTGGACGGGCAACGACAACAGCGACTGCAAGAAGACGATGCCGCCCGACCATAAGGGTGAGCCGGAGAAAGGCGGCCTCGAAGCTCTGGATGGAGACAAGCCGTTCGGTATGCATCCAGACGGGCGGGGCTGGCTCTACGTCAGCAGCGGCTTGAAGGATGGACCGCTTCCCGCACATTTCGAGCCGCTGGATCGCCGGTGCACAACGCGCTCTATCCAGAGCACCAGACCAATCCACCCGCCGACAAGAAAGAGCGCCCGGACAATCAGTATGCGAAATCCCCGGGCGATCCACGATTCCCATATGTGCTCAGCACCTATCGGCTGACAGAGCATCACACGGCAGGTGGCATGTCGCGCGTCCTAAGTCATCTTGCGGAGCTGCAGCCGGAATTGTTTGCCGAGATCTCACCGGAGTTGGCAGGGCTGGTGGGCGTGGCGAATAACGAATGGATGACGATCTTTACGCCGCGCGGCCTCATCTCAGCCAAGGCACTCGTGACCGCCCGCATGCTGCCGCTTGAGATCGACGGACAAACGATCCATCAAGTCGGGCTGCCGTATCACTGGGGGTGGAAGGGCATGGCGACCGGCGATGTCGTGAACGATCTACTCGTCATCTCGCAGGAGCCGAACGTACGCATCATGGAGACCAAGGGGCTGGTCTGCAACCTGATCGCCGGCCGACGAGAGAGAGACAGTGCCGTACTCAGTCAGCTCGACGAGCTTCTAAAGGAGAGAACATGACCGCGCGCATGGGAGAGACCGGCATTCAGCGAGGACAAACGACCGCGTTCCTGACCGACTCGACCCTTTGTATCGGCTGCAAGGCATGCGAGGTCGCTTGCAAGGAATGGAATGGCATCGACGCCGACGGCCTGGAGCTCAGCGGCTTCTCCTACGACAACACCATGGCACCTGGCCACTCCACCTGGCGGCATGTGAAGTTTGTCGAGGGCACGCCGGAGCCAGGTGTCGGCGGCAACGATGCATCGCAGGTCTCCTGGGAGTTCTCCTCCGATGTGTGCAAACACTGCGAGGTCGCAGGCTGCCTGGAGGCCTGTCCTACCGGCGCGCTTGTTCGCACCGAGTTCGGCGGCGTGTATCTGCAGCCGGATATCTGCAACGGCTGCGGCCACTGCGTCATCTCCTGCCCGTTCGGAGTCGTGCAGAAGAACGAGCAGGACGGTCGCGCATTCAAGTGCACCTTCTGCACTGACCGGCAGAAAGCTGGTCTCCAGCCCGCATGCGCCAAAGCGTGTCCAACGGAATCCATCAAGTTCGGCTTACTCGACGATCTGCGATCCGAAGCCACCCGGCGGCTCGAGACTCTTCACGGCCGCGGCATGCAAGATGCGCAGCTTTACAACCCGGTCGATACCAGCGTTGGCGGAATCCACTCGCTGTTCTTGATCCGCGGCAAGCCCCAGACCTACAATTTGCCCCCGCAGCCGGAGGTGCCGACCATCTATCTCCAAGATGCCTGGAAATCCGCGACAGTGGAGGCATTGGCGATGGTCGCCGGCATCACAGTGTCGTTTCTTCTCTGGCGCCGCTCCGGGAATGGAGGCCGGTGATGGAGGCCTTCGCGCAGCCCGATCCACGCGAGTCGCGGCTGGAGGCGATTCGACAGCAGGCCGAAGAAAAGGGGCGCGTCTCCTTGCCCGGTATCCGGCCGGGCGGATCACCGCTACCCATCGCGTCGCCCGAGAACGGCTACTACCAGAAGCCGCTCCTCAAGGAGCCGCAGTGGACGCCCTTGGTTCCGTTGTACTTCTTTGTTGGCGGCGCGAGCGGCTCACTCGGCGTTATCGGCTCGCTTGCTGATTTGCTTAGCGGCGACCGCGAGCTTGCGCAACGCGCGAGGTGGATGGCCGTGAGCGGCGCGGCTCTCTCTTCCGTTCTCCTGATTGCCGATCTGGGACGCCCCTCGCGATTCCTGAATATGCTGCGCGTCTTCAAGCCGCAGAGCGCAATGTCGATGGGCTCGTGGGTCCTTTCCGCCTTCTCCACCTTCGCAGGGATCTCCGCATGCGCTGACCTGATCGCGCTGCGCTTCGGCAACGGAATCGCTGTCCGCGCTCTGCGGGCCATCGGCCGCTTCGGCTCCGTTCTCTTCGGCATGCCTTTTCACAATTACACCGGCGTCCTGATCGGGGCCTCAGTGATACCGGTGTGGAACAATCGGATTCGCTCGTTGCCACGCGAGTTCGGCATGTCCGGACTGCAGTCGGCGGTCGGACTGCTCGAACTCACCGGGAGTTCCGGCAGCTCTGCACTCAACGCGCTTGGCCTGCTCAGCGCAGGATTCGAATCCTGGGAGGGAATCGATCTCCTCCGCACGCAGGACAGCGCCCTGCGTCCGGCAAAGCAACATTTGAGTGGCGCTCTGATCCAGGCTGCCGGAATACTGTCCGGCCCCGTTCCCATTGCATTGCGCATCCTGTCAATCGGGCGCAAGCGGAGCAGGCGACTGCGCAGGCTCGCCGCGTGGTGCGGCATTCTCGGCTCGCTCTGCATGCGCTACGGATGGGTGGGCGCCGGCACGCTCTCAGCGCGCGACTGGAAAATTCCATTGCAGATACAGACTGCAGGCGACGCAGACGCAACACTAAAACGAACGTAAGCGCCTGGTTGTGGTATAGGGGGACATGGCGGAAGCGCGTGTGAGTCGAACACACCGTTGCCCCTGCGGACGACCGCCGGTTTTGAAGACCGGGAGGACCACCGGATCCTAAGCGCTTCCTCAACGTCAGCTTCTTCGCACCATCTGACTGAGCTGGCCTGTTGGATGCAATCGGCAGCGCGATGCAAGACGGAGACAAATGCAGATGGGAATGACTGCGATGTCCGGCGGTCAGCATTCGAAGGAGATGGTGGAGGCGGCGGGAGTCGAACCCGGGCAGGGTACTGATGACACGCAAGTTACTGATTTCCGGAGTGCATAGAACTCACACAACGCAGAGAATGCCAAATCGACTGTACAAACCTTGTACAAAATAGAGATCTGTGGCCGCCCGATCAGAGCCATACTTTGCGAACCATCGGCATGAAGCACCGGATCAACCAACTCTTCAACTTTGGAGACCACGCGCCCAAATCGTGATGATCCAGTTTTGCACCAGGGAGAGACCTAGAATCCGTCTGTTGCGGAACACCTCGCCGAGCTTCTCATAGCGGACCGGCTAGCCTTCAGCGAGCCGCTTTCAACCTGCGTTCACAGCGCGAGTCACTCGTGCAGGCACTCAAGCCGATCAATGTCCTCGGCAAGTGGCCGATAAACCGGCTACGCGGAGAAAGCCCTTCCAGCCGACGGAGAGAGCTGAGTTGCTGCAGGCAAGTTGACGACAAGCCGACTTTTCGTCGATGTGCCAACTTCCGGTTGGCCGACAACCCAGGAGTTGACTGACATCAAGGTGCCCGCGCGAATGTCCGATTAGCCGGTTGATTTATGAGGACCTATCGTTGTATGTCGGCCGTACGGCCTGCGAATCGATCCTGATGAACCGAACGCGCGATGGAGGACGAGTCGAACTCGGGGTTGTCCTCCATGGCACGCATCGATTCTGCGGGACGGTAACTCCCGACGCAATCCCTCGGTCTGCAGTCAGCAGTGTTGTTCGCACAACCAGGATGCAGGCTCGGGACACTCTCAGCTCATCAATCTTCGATTCAAGTCCTCAAGCTGGTACAAATCAGAAAGAGAACTTAGCTGCAAGTTGGATCCCGCGCGGCGCGCCGCCCCCAAGAAACGGATTGCCAAGCCCAACGTCACCCGTCGCAGTGATAGCGTAGTTCCCCTGGCTGACCTCTCTGGAGCCGGCCTGGGTGAACCCGTTCTGCGCTGCATCGGCGATGAAATTGGGAAGCAGAGGGCTGGAGAAGTTTGGATGATTGACGATGTTGAAGAACTCCGCACGGAGCTCGACCGCGAGCCTGTCAGCGAAGTGGGTGTTCTTGTAGAGCGCCAGATCCCAGTTCTTGTAAGGCAGCCCCCGCAAGGAGTCGCGCCCAAGGGATCCGAAGTGGCGTGAACCCGGTACGCAATCCTGTGCTGTCCCAGTGGTGCCGTTGGCAAGCGCGTACGGCGTCAGCGTACACGGCATCGCGAAGGAAGTCAGGTCGAGGAAGGTCGTTGGATTTTTGGAGTACCTGGGAGCGGCGACCAGATCCGGACGATCGAAGCCTTCCCCGCTGCCGCTGAAGTCATCCTCAAAGTTATAGTTCAAGTTGAAGGGCTGCCCATCCTGCAGCGTGACTGTACTGTCGACCCCCCAGCCGTTGCGGAATTGGGCGAAACGGCCCTTATTGGCAGGAAGCTGATAGCCGAAGATCCAGGTGAAGCGATTGCGAACGTCGAAGTTAGAGTTGCCGTAGTCCAGATTCGGGCGCGTGCTGTCATTGGGCTGCGCGGCATTCGGAACGAAGTCCTCGCTGTCGCTGGCCGTGTCCAAAGAGTGCGACCAGGAATAGTTCACGATGCTGGTGACGCCGTGCAGATCATTGATGCG
>JAUTWX010000197.1 GCA_030838385.1 Acidobacteriaceae bacterium | reverse complement strand
AGGTGAGGCAGGTAAGCAGCAACATGACGATACCGCCCGCCACCAGGAGCCCGAAGAACCAGCCGACCGGGGTATGCGCGGTGAGGACGATCCGGGAAATCTTCTCCGTGACCGACTTGAAGGAGTGGCCGGGTGCAATGACCACCACCTCGCCGGTGATCGGGTCCAGCATCGGGTCGTTTGTCGATAGATCTCTGGTCGCCATGTCTTCTGCTTCTCGCTAGCTGTGCTCGGGCGCGTGTTCCATCGGCGCCTCAGCCAATGCCTGATTCGGGTTGGTCACTTCTGCGATATAGGTGGTCCGCGGACGCGTGTTCAGATCGGCAATCACTCCGTAGTTCCGTTGCTGCGCCTTGATCTTGGAAACGCGGCTGTTCTTGTCATTGATGTTGCCGAAGACAATCGCATCGGCCGGGCAGGCCTGCTGGCAGGCGGTGACGATCTCGCCATCGCGAATCTCGCGGTTCTGCTTGTCGGCTTCGATCTTGGCCGCCATGATGCGCTGGACGCAATAGGTGCACTTCTCCATGACGCCGCGGCTGCGCACGGTCACGTCCGGATTGCGCATCAGCTTGAGACTCTCCGTCTCGTAGTCGGAGAAGAGCAGGAAGTTAAAGCGTCGCACCTTGTAGGGACAGTTGTTCGAGCAGTAGCGAGTGCCTACGCAGCGGTTGTAGACCATCATGTTGAGGCCCTCCGGCGTATGCACGGTGGCGGCGACAGGGCAGACCTGCTCGCAGGGTGCGTTCTCGCAGTGCTGACACATCATGGGCTGGAAGTGCGCCCGCGGCGACTGCAGATCGCCCTCGAAGTAGGTGTCTATGCGGATCCACTGCATGTCGCGGCCGACTTTGACATTGTGCTTGCCGACTACCGGGATGTTGTTCTCTGCATAGCAACTGATGACGCAGGCATTGCAGCCTACACAGGAGTTCTGGTCGACCGCGAGTCCCCAGGCGTTCTTGGTATAGGGGAAGTTCGGGAAGAGGCTGATATCGCGAGGCGGATCCTCCGGAAAGACGCCCTTCTCGTGAGCGAAATCTGGCTCCTTACGAAACTCTTCCACCGTGGCCGAGCGGACGATGCCGCGGGTGATCGCTTCATCGCCTTCGAGCGAATGCGAACGCATATCCCCGCTCTGTGCCGATCCGGCCAGCGCGCGCGCGCCGCGCTCATCGCTGTAGTGGCTCTTGGTGACGGCTACCTCGTAGATGTCGCCGGTTTTCTTGATGGTGGCGCCCGAGGCAAAGAGCGGCGCATCCGAGGTGCGGATGGCGTAGGCATTGAAGCCCATGCCCGTCCCCACCCGCCCGGAGTGCTCGCGGCCATAGCCGAGATGCAGGGTAAAGGCGTTGTCGGGATGGCCAGGAATGGAGATCACCGAGCCGCGGAGCTTGTACCCGTTGAGCGCGATTTCGATCACATCGCTCTCTTCCAGGCCCAGCTTCATCTTCGTGGGACCGCTCATCATCACGGCGTTGTCCCAGGAATTGTTCACGACCGGCTTGGGCAGCTCCTGCAACCAGCCGTTGTTCGCATAGCGGCCGTCATAGATCGACGGATCAGCGCGAAAGACGATCTCGATCGCGTCGGCAGACGCCGTAGCCGGGGCTGCAGGTGTGTTGTCCAGACTCTTGACAGCGCCCGCCGAAAGCGACTTCGGCGCGAACGCGCTGCCGGCCAGAAAGCCATCGTGCAGCACCTTGCGCCATGCCTGCTCAAAGTCACCCTTACCCGTAAGCTGCTGCCGCCAGTTGTCCTGCAACACGCCGAAGCTGGAACGGGCCGGGTCATCGAGCAAAGCCTGGATGACATCGTGGGCCGACTTGCCGCCATACAGCGGATTGATCATCGGCTGGACGACGGAGAGGGTGCCATCGTAGGCGCGCGTATCCGACCAGGACTCGAGGTAATGGGCGCTGTTGATGTGCCAGGTCGCGATCTGCGCGGTCTCATCCACATGGCTGCCCAGATGCGCGCTCTTCGGCGCCTTACCCAGCGCCTCAGCGAACTTGAGATCGACGGGAGCCGAGTAGACCGGATTCGCGTCGAGGATCAACAGCCACTGGACCTTGCCGGCGTTCATATCGGCCACCAGTGACTTCAGGTCGTCGCCCTGGATCGAAGGCAGCGGCTGCACAGTTTCGGTGTAAACCACAGTCTTGCCCACATTGCCGAGCGTCTGGTTCAGTGCAATTGCGGCCAGGTGCACGTTGGCCGACTGCTGCTCGCCAGGGATTACCACGCACTTGCCGGCACTCGCCTTCAGGTCGGCTGCTACAGCCGCGATAAATGACTCCTGCTCGGCAGTCCAGTTCGGTGCTGGAGTCCCCGGTGGTATCTGTCCTCCGCTGATGGCAACGGCAACGGCTTCCACCAGGCTGGCTTTGGCCTTGAGCCGATGGTCGGCCTTGAAGCCGGTCGTGGTCGGCATACTCTCGACCGCGTAGAGCCGGTTCATCTCGATGGATGGATCCATCAGCTTTCGGCGCTTGGCGTAATCCCGGGAAAGCTTGACGAAGCCGGGATGGGTAATGCCGGATAGGAAGTCTGCGTCGAGCGACAGAATCACATCCGCCTTGTCCAGCATGTACTGCGCATCGTAGAAGTCGCCGAATGCGGCTTTGGAGGCGCGGCGCGCGGAATCGCGGTTCACAGGATCGTACTGGATCAGTTTCGCCTGCGGCAGCCGCTTCTGCGCATCTTTCCATTGCCCAGCCAGGGTGGGCGAGGTGATGGTCGAGCTCAGGATGTAGAGCCCCTGTCCCCCGGGCATGTTTGCCAGATCGTGGAGCAGCGCCGCCTGGAAGTTGGCGAAGGTGCTCGATTCGAGCCGATAGAGCACGTGTTGGGAGCGGTCGGGATCGTAGAGCCCCAGCAGCGAAGCTTGGCTCAGAGGGTCGGAGCCACCCATGCTCATCGGGTGCTCCGGATTGCCGTCCACCTTGATCGGCCGATAGGCATCGCTCTTGACCAGCAGAGGAAGCGCGCCGGTGGAGAACGGGAAGGCGGTCGCGAAGTAATTTGGCCTGCCGAGGATCAGGTCCTCCGGCGCTTTGACGTAGGGGTAGATCGGCTCGTCGGGCTGCTTGGTACAGCCGGCGAGGCCCGCCATGGCGAGCGATGCGCCCATCAGCTTCATGAAGCCGCGGCGCGAGACCGGGTCGACCCACTCCTGCGCCTGCGCCGGGAACTCCTGTTCGACGCGACGGTCGAAGCCGGGCTGCGTCGCCACCTTGTCCAGCCCCGGCCAGCCATCCAGCTCGGCGCGTGCGGCCTCGAGCGTGATGCCGTGCTTTGCCGCGGAGCCTGCTCCGGGCTGAGCGGGTTGCAGGACTGCCAGTCCTCGGTCCTTCGCCAACATTCCGTCCTGTGTGTCCATCGTTTCGGCTTTGCTCTCAGTTCCCATCGTCATGCCCGCCAGCGCACATTGTCTACCGGTGGCAGGTCTCGCACGAGCTCAGCTCATGCGGGTCGCGGATATGGTATTGCTTCAGCAGGAACAGGCCCAGCGCCTCCTGGTTGGTGAACTTCGTGTAGTTCACGTTGTCCGCCCCAGTCGGTCCCGCAGCGCCATTCGGATGCGCCGCCACATCCAGCATGTGAGTCTCCGGCTGATCGGTAGGCGGCAGCATATCCAGCGAAGCGGTGCGTGCCCCCACCTGCTCCGGACTTACTGTCGTGCAGCTCACCGTCTGCGCGGTCGGCGTTCCATTTTTGTCGCCCGTGGTTCCGCACCACACCGGCTTATCCTTCGAAGGACCAGCCCAGGCCATGTTGTAGACCTCGGATGCCGGCCGCAGATTCTTCGCCGGATTGCGGTGACAGTTCAGGCACCACTCCATCTGCAGCGAGTTTTCCTGATACATGATCGGCATCAGGTCGACTCGGCCGTGGCAGGACGAACAGCCGATGCCCTTGTTCACGTGAATGGAGTGGTTGAAGTAGACGTAATCGGGCAGATCGTGCACTCTGATCCAGCGGATCGATTCACCCGTTGCCCAGCTCTGCCGGACCGGCTCCAGCAGTTGCGCATTGGTCCAGATCTGCGCATGGCAGTTCATGCAGGTCTTGGTCGGGGGGATACCTGCGTAGCTCGAGCGCTCGACGGTCGTGTGGCAGTACTGACACTGCAGCCCGAGACCCACAACGTGGTGCTTGTGACTGAAAGGTACTGGTTGATCCGCACGCTGCCCTTGCCGGGTTACCCATGGGGAGCGCTGCAACTGGTCCAGCGTTACTCCCAACGCAATCACAATCAGTCCCGTCAGGATCAGGCTCATACGCGCCAGCGCGTTTGAGCTGCGGTCAAAAATCTGCGGCATCGATCCGTTCCTGTTTCCCTTACGTCAAAGAAAGGAGATTAGAGGTCACTGCAATCAACCATTTGCGACCGCTGTAGTCGTATTTCGAAAAGACCACCGAGGGGGCAAAGCAGGACTATAACAGCATTTCTTGTCTCGACCATAATGGGCCGCGCGACTCGTTGTGATTCTGCCAACTTCGCGACGGTTTTGGTGCGTGTGAAAGTACGATTTTGTCTGCGATGGATGGCGGAAGTATCTCCCGTGGTTCCCTCTTACGCTCCAGCGGTGCAACTGTCTCTTGTGTTTTCCATATCTGCGATCTCTGTTCCCTGCCTCCGCTACACTCAAGCGCTATGAACGATGGCCGCCGCAGTGTCCGCTACGACCCGGAAGAGGCAATCGCCGCGCTGAGCGCGGCAGATCCGAAGCTCGGCGAATTGATTCGCCGCGCGGGGCCTTTCACCATGCGGCTGAAGAGCCAGCACTCACCGTTTGAAGCGCTTGTGGAGTCGATCATCTACCAGCAGATTCACGGCAAAGCGGCGTTTGCGATTTTGAGCCGCCTGCTGCATGCCTTCGGCGACATCCATCCGCAGCCCGACCACCTGCTCGCAGCGCCGGAGGAGATGCTGCGCGCCTGCGGGCTTTCCGCGAACAAGATGAAGGCCCTGCGCGATCTTGCCGCAAAGACCCTGGATGGCACCGTGCCCACGCTCTCGCACATCCGCCGCATGCCGGATGCGGAAATCACAGAGCGGCTCACGCAGGTGCGCGGCGTGGGGCAGTGGACGGTGGAGATGCTGCTCATTTTCCGGCTTGGCCGTCCCGATATCTTTCCGGTGAGCGACTACGGCGTGCGCAAGGGCTTTCTCCTGACCTTCGGACGTCCGCCAAAATCGAAGCCGATCACGCCGGCGGTGCTGCCGAAGCCCGATGTAATGCTGCGTCGCGCGAAGAAGTGGCAGCCGTGGCGCTCGGTCGCAAGCTGGTATCTATGGCGCGCATGCGACCTGCATGGCACCGCATCGCCGCCGCCGGCATGAGTGAACGCATCGCGTAAGCTGGCGATATGGCCAAGCAATTCGCCAGCATGACGCAGGCGCATCGCGAGTTCATCGCACGACAGCGGATATTCTTCACTGCCTCCGCCACAGCCACCAGTCGCGTGAACGTCTCGCCGCGTCCAACAGATGCCTTGCGCGTTCTCGATGAGCGCACGGTTGCCTATCTCGACCTCACGGGGAGCGGCAGCGAAACGGCTGCACACCTTCGCGTCGATGGCAGCATCACCCTGATGTTCTGCGCGTTGAATGAGCCGCCGTCGATCCTGCGGCTTTACGGCCGCGGCACGAGCCTCCCCCGCAACAGTGCTGACTACGCTGTGCTGCTCGCGACAGTCTTCGACAATCAGGAGCCGGTGGGCGCGCGCCAGATCATTCGCATCGACATCGACCTGGTGCAGACCTCCTGCGGCTATGGTGTGCCCTTGTTCGAGTACATCGGTGAGCGCACGACGCTGCACCGATGGGCGGAGCAGAAGGGCGACGAAGGACTCGAAGAGTATCGCCGCCGGAAGAACGCACGCAGCCTCGATGGACTGCCCACTGGCTTGGCCGATGAGGAGACCTCCTCTGTGTCTGATTCGCTCTCTGCGAATCGCTGAGGCCGCATAACTTTCGCGCCATATGCAGACCAAGCGTCGGGACAGCTAGACTGTTTGAGCATGTCCGTCTCTCCCGCTCAACGCTTTGTCTGTGTTCACGGACACTTCTATCAGCCACCGCGCGAGAACCCCTGGCTCGAAACCGTCGAGACGCAGGACTCGGCTGCGCCCTATCACGACTGGAATGAGCGCATCACCGCGGAGTGCTATGCGCCGAACGGCGCGGCGCGCATCGTGGACGGCAAAAACCGCATCCTGCGGATCACCAACAATTACGCGCGGATGAGCTTCAATGTCGGCCCTACTCTGCTCTCCTGGATGCAGGAGAAGGCGCCGCTGACCTGCGCCATGATCCGCGATGCGGACCGGCTGAGCCAGCGGCAGTTTGGCGGCCACGGCTCGGCAATGGCGCAGATCTACAACCACATCATCATGCCGCTGGCTTCGACAAGTGACCGCGAGACGCAGATCGTGTGGGGCATCGCCGACTTCGAGCACCGCTATGGCCGCAAGCCCGAGGGAATGTGGCTGGCGGAGACCGCAGTCGATCTGGAGTCGCTCGACCTGCTAGCACGCCACGGCATTCGCTTCACCATCCTGGCGCCACACCAGTGCGCGCGTGTGCGGCCGCTGCCTGGCGCCGATGCTCCTGCCGCCATGGCAGCGAAAACGCATGCCACCAAGGCGGAAGGTGCCGCAACAGCCGCTGGCGGGAAAGAGACACCCGACACGGACTGGAAAGACACGCCCGACGCAAGCGTAGACACGACGCAGCCCTACCTAGTCCGGACCAGTCCTGGGCATTCCATCGCGGTCTTCTTTTACGACGGCCCGGTGTCACGCGCGATCGCCTTCGACGGACTGCTGAACAGCGGAGAGCTCTTCGCGGAAAGGCTGATGGGCGGATTCCGCGAGAGCGATCGACCGCAACTGGCGCATGTCGCAACCGACGGCGAGAGCTACGGACACCACCATCGCCACGGTGAGATGGCGCTGGCCTATGCGCTGCAATTGATCGAAGAGGGCGATGCGAAGCTGACCAACTACGGACAGTTCCTGGCAAACTTCCCGCCTACACAGGAAGCCGAGGTCGTCGAGAACAGCTCGTGGAGCTGCTTCCACGGCGTGGAGCGCTGGCGCTCCGACTGCGGCTGCAACGGCGGCAAGGCTGGCTGGAATCAGAAATGGCGGACGCCGCTGCGCCAGGCGCTGGATTGGCTGCGCGATTGCGTTGCCCCGCTGGTGCGCGATGCGACCTCCGCGTTACTGACCGATGCCGATTCGGCACGGAACGACTACATCTCCGTGATCCTGGACCGCTCGCAATCTTCTGTCGATGCGTTCTTCGCCCGCAATAGCATCCGCACCCTCACAGCCGAAGAGCGCGTTCGCGCCCTCCAACTGATGGAACTGGAGCGCAACGCGATGCTGATGTACACCAGTTGCGGCTGGTTCTTCGACGACATCTCCGGCATCGAAACGGTGCAGATCGTCACGTATGCCGCACGCGTGCTGGAGCTGGCCGCAGCGCTCTTTCCTGAGACCCGTGGCGTGCTGGAAAAGAGCTTCACCGATCGACTGGCAGAGGCGAAGAGCAACGAACCGCAGTGGCGCGACGGCCGTTACATATACGATGAGGCAATCCGGCCCATGCTCGTCGATCTGGAGCAGGTGGTGGCGCATTACGCCATCAGTTGCGTCTTTCCTCGCGCTGGAGAGAGCTCCATCATGGAGCGCGACCGCCTCTTCTGTTACAGCATCGCGCACCTTTGGGAGACGACCCTGCCCTATGGTTTGGGCCAATTGCGGCTGGGGCGCGTACGCATCTGCTCCGTGCTAACGGAGGAGTGCGAGGAGGCCGCTTATGGCTTGCTCCATTTTGGCGATCAAAATGTCTCCGCGGCGGTGAAGCGCGTGGAAGCGGGCGAGCAGGAGGGGCTCATCCTGCTCGCCAAAGAGATTGAAGACGCAGTAGACGCAAGCAATCTCACCGAGGTCGTTCGCTTGATGGACGACTACTTCGGAGAGAGCCGCTTCTCGCTCACCTCACTCTTCGCAGACGAGCAGCGCCGCATCGTGAAGAGCATTCTCGATCCAGCCATGCAGTCGCTGGAGACGGCGCTCACCGATTTGTATTCGAGCCACGCATCGCTTCTGCACTTTCTCGGCCGCAGTGGTTTGCCGCGCCCCGCCGCGCTGCGGGTGGCCGCCCAGTTCGCCATTCATGCGCAGTTGCGCCGTGCCATGGAGGCCGACCCGATCGACGTGGCGGCGGTGGAACGACTGCTGGCACAAGCACGCGAGGACGCCGTCGTCGTGGACCATCCGACGCTGGGATATCTGGCCGACGAGCGCATGCATGCGGCCATGGAGCGGCTGCAGCAGACCCCGTCCGATCCGGAGGCGGTGCGCCATGCCCTCAGCCTGGCGACCGCCCTCAAGGCGCTCCCGTTCACGCTGGACCTGTGGCAGGCGCAGAACATCTGGTATGGACTATCTCCGCGGGTTGTCGGCGAGGGAAAGGCGCTGCGGGACGACTTTCTGGCTTTGGGAACCGCTCTGAATATCCGGGTGGATCGGCACGCGAAGCCGGTTCCGTAATGTCTCTATTCTTCTTTTAGAGGAGCGGGAAAGGCCACGCCGGCAGTTACCCACTCATCTCATTTAGGAGTAAAACGGGTATTCGAGGCCGGAATCGGGAATTCGGCAGTGTACCCGGAAGCCCGTTGTAGTCACTGTGGTTTCATTACTGTTGACTCAGGTTTGGTGAACGGTTCCTTGGCTCGAACCGGCGAAGCAGTGCGATGATTTGCCTA
>JAUTWX010000176.1 GCA_030838385.1 Acidobacteriaceae bacterium | reverse complement strand
ATGCTGGAGATGGTTGGCGTCGGCCCGTTCATCACGCTGCCGCTGATCGTCGCTGCCATGGGCGGCCCGCAGGCCATGCTGGGCTGGGTGCTGGGCGCAGCATTGGCGCTGTGCGATGGCCTGGTATGGGCGGAGTTGGCGGCTGCATTGCCGGAGGCCGGCGGCTCCTACGCCTTTCTGCGTGAGATCTATGGACCCGGCCGCGCCGGTCGTCTCGTCTCGTTTCTTTATGTCTGGCAGTTCACGCTCAGCGCGCCGCTGGTCATGGCCTCGGGAGCCATCGGTCTCGCACAATATGCGAGTTATCTCTATCCCGGGCTGTCGGCAAAGCTGGCGGCCAACGGACCACTGCAGCACATCGAGCTCTCCAGCCTGGTGGCGGTGGCAGTCGTTGTGCTGGTGGTGGCGCTGCTCTATCGCCGCCTCCGTGCCGTCGAGCGGATGGCTTGGGTTCTGTGGGCGGGTGTCATCTTCACGCTCGGGATCACCATCGTTGCCGGCTTCGCGCACTTTAACGCGCGGCAGGCGTTCTCGTTTCCAGCAGGCGCATTTCAACTGAACCATCGCTTCTTCATCGGGCTCGGCGCGGCCATGCTGATCGCAACTTACGATTATTGGGGCTACTACACCATCGCTTATCTGGCGGGCGAGGTTCGCGATCCAGGCCGCACGCTGCCGCGCACCATCCTCGGCTCGATTGTGATGATCGCGGTGATTTACCTGCTGATGAATATCAGTGTGCTCGGGGTCATTCCGTGGCAGGAATTCACCAGCAGCCGGCCGAGCGCGAGCCACACCGCTGTCGTCGCTGAGTTGCTGGGCCGCAGCTTCGGGCCGGTGTGGGCGAAAGTCGGCGCATGGCTGGTCATCTGGACCGCCTTCGGCTCGCTATTCTCGCTGCTGCTGGGTGGCTCTCGCGTGCTCTGGGCCGCGGCGGCAGAGGGCAACTACTTCCGTCCCCTGGCACGGCTGCATCCGCGAGGAGCCTTTCCCGCAAACGTGCTGTTGCTGCTGGGCAGCATCGCCTGCATCTGCTGTTTCTTCGACCTGAAAGCAATCATCGCCGCACTGGTGGCTCTGCGCATCGTCCTGCAATTCCTGCTGCAGCAGGTAGGCGTGGTGCTGCTGCGACTTCGCCGCCCGGATCTGCCTCGACCCTTCCGCATCTGGCTCTATCCGCTGCCCGTCATCTTGGCAACGCTCGGATTTTTGTTCGTGCTGGCGTCGCGCGCACACGCCGGCCGGGAGATCGCTGCTGCACTCGTCGTCACTGTTTCCGGCGTGCTGGTCTACCTGCGGCGCGCCCGGCGCGATGCCGCGTGGCCTTTTGCTAAATCGCAAAATGAGCCACGAAAACTGAGCCCCGTAGAATGAGCTAAGTACGCCAAGGGAACCATCCAGACCTGCTCGAGGCGCGTACTGTAACCGGAGCCCCACGCCAGCGTCCAAACTGATAGAGGCGCCTCTGAGGCCGTCTGGAGAAATACCCATGCTAATTCGCAAGCCCGCTGACATTCCTTCTTCGGAAATCACTCCCCAAGCGGACTACCTCAACCGGCGCACGTTCATGACCGGCATGGCGGCTGCCGGCCTGGCGGCGCTGGGCGCGGAGCGAATTGGCGGTCTGCTCTCTCCCGGAGTCGCGCACGCAGCCGAGAAACTACAGACCGTGAAGAGCCCTCTCTCTCTGACAGGCGAATCGCCGACCTCTTACCAGGACATCACCCACTACAACAACTTCTACGAATTCGGCACGGACAAGGGCGACCCTGCGCGCAACGCAGGCGCCATGCACACCCGGCCCTGGACCGTCCAGGTGACCGGCATGGTCAAGCAGAAAAAGATGCTCGACATCGATACGCTGCTGAAGCTGAAGCCGATGGAGGAGCGAGTCTATCGCTTCCGCTGTGTGGAGGCGTGGAGCATGGTGATCCCCTGGGCCGGCTATTCGCTTTCGGAGTTCATCAAACAGTGCGATCCGCAGCCGGGCGCGAAGTACGTACAGTTCCTCTCGCTGGCCAATCAGAAGCAGATGCCCGAGATCAATCAATCGGGCATTTCATTCCCCTATACGGAGGGGCTGCGCATGGACGAGGCGATGCATCCGCTCACGCTGCTCACTTTCGGACTTTATGGCGAGACCCTGCCGAATCAGGATGGCGCGCCGGTGCGCGTGATTGTGCCCTGGAAGTACGGATTCAAGTCGGCGAAGTCCATCGTGCGCGTTCACTTCAGCGATAAGCAGCCGCCGACCACATGGAACATGATGGCGGCGAATGAGTACGGCTTCTACTCCAACGTGAACCCGAATGTCGATCATCCGCGCTGGACCCAGAAGACGGAACGGCGCATCGGCGCGTCGCTCTTCAAGCAGCGCCAGACTACCCTGATGTTCAACGGCTACGGGGATCAAGTGGCAAGCCTCTACAAGGGCATGGATCTGAAGAAGTATTTTTGAGAAAGCACGATTGAATTTCTCCATGCCGAATCGCGCTGTCGTTCTGCTGAAGGTGTTGGTCCACCTTGCCTGCCTGGCTCCGTTTCTGATTCTGGCGTGGCATACCTACCATGACCTCACGCATCCTGACTCTGTCGCTTTGCTGGGCCCGGATCCGACCGCAGCTCTCTCGCACGGCACTGGATTCGCCGCACTGCGCATCCTGATTATCTCGCTGGCCATCACACCGGTGCGCCGCCTCAGCAGGAGCCTTGGCTGGCTGGTCCGCTTCCGCCGGATGCTTGGGCTTTACGCGTTCTTCTATGCCTCCGTGCATCTGCTGGTCTATCTCAAGCTCTACGCCAATCTCGATTGGCCCACGCTGGTCGATGACTTGAGCAAGCGCCGGTACATCATCGCCGGCTTCTCTGCGTGGCTGCTGCTGCTCCCGCTCGCTCTTACCTCGACGAAGTGGTCCATCCGCAAGCTGGGCAAGAATTGGCAAGTGTTGCACCGGCTTGTTTATGTCGCCGCCCTCCTCGGCATCATCCACTACTGGTGGATCGTGAAGACCGGTGTGCTCGATCCGCTGAAGATCACCATCGTTCTGGCGATGGTGCTGCTGGCTCGTCCGGCGTGGTCATGGATCGACGCAAAGCGCCGGCAGCGACACATGGCTGAAGCCTGACAGCGAAACCCAGACGCGACAGGAAACCAGATCAGTTCTGGGGTGCGGCGTTCACCACCAGGTCGGAGACATCCGTGCCGTTCACCTCAAGCGGCTGGCCGGCGCTGGTATAGCCCACGCGCGTCGACGGGTCATAAGCATTCGATAGCTGCACCGTGAATTTGCCATCCGGCACAGCGTTGAAGGTGAAGGTGCCGTCTGATCCGGTCGTCGCGCTGATGGTGCCCGTGTCTCCGGAACTGAGCCGCAGTTGTAGCGAAGCTCGCGACAGCGCGTGGCCATCCTGCTGCGACACCACGACTCCGCTTACGGAGTGCATTCCGGCAGCGGGAACCTGGATATCAGTTCCGGGAACCTCATCGCCGGCATGTATGTCGAGCTTCTTCGCCTTGCTGCGCTCAATCGTGTTGCCGTAGTAGACGGGGAAGATGGAATGCGGCACAGCGAACACGACGTATGTGCCGTCGGCCAGACCCGTGACGCGGAACTGGCCGCGATCATCCGTCTGCGCGAAGCCGGCAAAACTCTGCTGCTGCGTGGTGCCGGCCGTCTGCGTTCCTGTGCTGCTCGTCGCCAGGACGAACGCCTGTATCGACACGCCGGCTGCGGGCGCTCCGTCATCGAAGCTCACCGTCCCGCTGATCGTTGCCCCGCGATAGATCATCACCTGCACATTCGCAGCCTGGTTCGCGGCCACGCTGATGCGCGTCAGTTGCGCGGCGATCCGGTCACGATCGGCGGCCGACAGGTTCTGCAAGTCGCGCGACATGCCACGCAGCGGCTGCACGTATCCCGGCATCATGACGTCCGCATAGTAGTCGCCGGGAGAGACGCCGGTCATGCGGAAGAAGCCATCGGAGCCGGTCGTTGCAAAACCACCACGGCCTCCGAATCGGCCGCCCTGCGCATCCACCGGCTGCAGCCGAACGTTGGCGAAGCGCGCCGGCTTTTGCGTGTCCACGCAGTAGACATGTCCAGTCACGGTGCCCGTGTCGCTGTACTGCGCAAGCAGTGGCAACGCCGCAAGGACGATAATCACCGTGCAGAGCAGGAAAGCGCGGCAGTTTCGCGACGACAGGCTCCGATGGCTGCACATTGGCGTGGCCTACTTATGTGTCTTCGATCCCACCAAAGAGGTCCGTTTCACCTACGAACCGCTCCGGGTTGCGTGCCGAGGCGAGCAGATAGTGCTCCTCGTGCCCGTATTTCTCAAAGACCTCGGCCGCGCGGCTCATCACTTCCTGCGTGTCGTGCGCCTCAAGCGCCTGCCGCTTTGTTTCCTGCAGGTGGCCGATATCGAGCTTGATGGATGCTGGAGTGCGCGGGGCCACGGCTGCCTCCTCCTTGAACTTGGAGACGGTGTACCTCGTCGACTCGTAATAAAGCTTCTGCGGCGGCCATAGCCCGAGCCCGTTTTCCAGTTGCTCCTGCGCAAAGTTGCTGCGGCCGCTCCAGTGAAAAGCGGCTGTGGCCGCAAAGCTCGCTACCGCATGGTCGCGATGCAGGTTTGGACCGCCATCGCCGCCGAAGGTGAGCACGATGTGGGGTCGAAGCTGCCGCATCCGTTCCACCAGTCGCGTGGTCATTTCAAAGAGATTGGCCTGGATCAAGGCCCCATCCGGATACTTCCATACCTCATGCCGCGTGACGCCGAGAATGACGCACGAAGCGTCCAGCTCTGCCAGTCGTGCGGCGGCCAGCTCGTCATCGCTGCGGGTATCCCCCCGGTTCGATGCTGCGCGGCCCTCGGTCAAGCAGATCACTGTGGTATCGGCGCCCCGCGCGTGCGCCATCAGCAGGGCGCCGCCGAATCCGCCGCTCTCATCGTCCGGGTGCGCTGTCACGCACATCAGGCGTAGGGCCAAGCTGTTCTCCTTCAAGGAAGCTGTCAATTGTCGTTGGATAGTCCCAGGGCAGCGAGCGCTGCGCTACGGGCCGGAAGCTGAAGCGGTGCAGCGGCGTGGGGCCATGCTCCGCCAGGGCGCGTTTGTGCTCCGGTGTGGAATAGCCCTTGTGCGAGTGCAGTCCGTATTGCGGCCACTGTTCGTGGTACTCGCACATGCGCCGGTCGCGGTACACCTTGGCGATGACAGACGCAGCCGCAATCGAGATCGAGAGGGAATCGCCATAGATGATGCTGGTCTGTGCGCAGGGTAGATCGAGGCGCATCGCGTCAATCAGCAGGTGATCGGCTGCGGGCATGAGTCGCGCGACTGCGGCCAGCATCGCCAGCTTCGAGGCCTGATAGATGTTCACGCGATCGATCGTCTCCGCGTCCACTTCTGCAATCGCGAAGCAGAGAGCACGCGTCTCGACGATCTTCGCCAGCCGCTCGCGGTCCTCGCGCTCCAGTTGCTTGGAGTCGCGCAGCCCGCGAATCCGGCACTCCGGCGGAAGGATGACGGCGGCTGCCACTACTGGTCCGAAGAGCGCGCCCCGGCCTACCTCGTCTACGCCGGCCACCATCACCGCGCCGGCGGCACGCGCCTCTTTTTCGTAGCGCAGCCCGCAGTGCAGCTTCTTCAGCATGCGCATCTTGCGCGCAGAAGGAGAAAGCGCCTCCTCGTCGAGCCGCTCGATCTCCTGTTCGCTGATTACCTTTGCCCTAATCACTTTTGTCGCCGACATCTGCCCCAGTGTACGTCGTGGCGGCATGTCGAAAAGCAGGGCCGCATCGTTGAGATTCGACGACGCGGCCCCCCGCGCGCCTGAAGCACGCGACGCAGTCCGGTTCACATGCTCAGCTCGGCCTCTCCTGCGGCTTCTTCGTCTCCGTCCTGATCCCGGTCTTGATCGTCGTCCGGCAGGAGGCCCAGGGCCTGCCGCTCGAAGAGCCTCTTGTAGACGCCGCCCGTTCGCCGGACGAGCTCCTCGTGGCTGCCCTCCTCGACGACGGCGCCATGTTCGAAGACCAGGATGCGGTCGAGCATCCGCACTGTGGAGAGCCGGTGCGCAATGACGATAGCCGTGCGGCCGGTAATCAGCCGCTCCATCGCCTCCTGGATGAGCGCCTCCGACTCTGAGTCGAGGCTCGAGGTGGCCTCGTCGAGAATCAGGATCGGGGCATCGGCCAGGAAGGCGCGCGCCAGCGCCACGCGCTGCCGCTCACCACCGGAGAGCTTCACGCCGCGCTCGCCCACCAGCGTGGCATAGCCCTTCGGCTGCTGCGCGATGAACTCGTGCGCGTTCGCCAGCCGTGCTGCGCGCTCAATCTCGGCCATGGTCGCGCCTGGCCGGCTGTACGCAATGTTCTCCGCCAGCGAGCGGTGAAACAGCACAGGATCCTGCGCCACCAGGGCAAGCTGCGCGCGCAGCGATACCTGCGTCGCATTCGCGATCTCCTGCCCATCGATCAGGATGCGGCCGTCCGTCACGTCATAAAGCCGCTGCAACAGCTTCACGAAGGTTGTCTTGCCGGAGCCGGAGTGACCCACCAGGCCCACGCGCTCGCCCGCCACAATGCGCAGCGAGAAGTCGCGGAAGAGCGGCTCAAGCTGGGCGCCATAGCGGAAGGTCACGCGGTCGAAGAGCACCTCGCCGTCGCCGATGTGCACTGGGCGCGCGCCCTCGCGATCTGCAACACTCAGCGGATGCGAGTGCATCGCCACCATCTCCTCCATCTCGTTCACGCTGCGCTGCAGGTTGGCTACGTGCTGGCCGACGTCGCGCAGGTATCCGTGCACAACAAAGTAGCTGGTGAGTACGAACGTGACATCGCCCGCGGTGGCGCGACCGGTCCACCACAGCCACACAGCGCAGCCGGTCACGCTCGCCCGCAGCACCAGCAGCACCATCTGCTGCATGCTGCCGCTTTGCGTGCCGCGTACCCAGTGGCGCAGCGTGCGGCGCCGCCATTTGCCCATCACCAGCCCCAGGCGCTCGTCCTCGCGGCTCTCTGCGGCGAAGGACTTCACCACCGCATTGCAGGTCACAGCATCAGCCATCGCGCCGCCCACCAGCGTGTCCTGCGCGTTGGAGAGCCGTGCCGCCGGTGCAACGTAGTAGAGAGACAGCCACACGGAGAGGGCCACGTAGAGCACCGCACCCGTGCCGACCACGGCGCCCATCGCCGGCCAGTGCCAGCCCAGCAGCACGGATGAACCGATGAGGACCAGCAACGCTGGCAGGAGTGCCAGCAGCAGCGTGTCGTTCATCATGTCCACCGCCCACATGCCGCGGGTCACCCGCCGCACGATGGAGCCGGCAAAGTTGTTCGCATGCCAGTCCGTGGAGAAGCGCTGCACGCGCCAGAAAGCATCGCGCGCGAAGCGCGACATCAGCCGCAGCGTCAGGTGAATGATCGCCACCAGCGCGAAATACCGCCCAGCAACCAGCACGGCACCCAGCGCAGCCATGCCGCCCAGCGCCCACAGCGCCGCGTGCAAGGCCTGTAGCTTTGTCTCATAGGCGTGTGAGGTCGCGTGCGCCGCGACGGCATCCACCAGCCGCCCGGCGAAGACCGGCATGAAGAGATCGGCCACGGTCGCCGTCAGCATGGCTGCCGCAACACCGGCCACCAGCCACGCCTCGCGTCGCCAGTGGCGGAAGAGGAATGCAAGAACGTCACGCATTGCGTGATTGCTTCGAGAGGCTTTCATAGATCACTCGCTCAAGTGAGGGACCGGCCATCAGCCGAACCCTGGAAGAACCACAACTTGAAAGTGAGGTGCCTCGGGATCGATCCCGACTCGATTCTGCTGTTGCAGAAAGAGAAAGGCCCTGAGGCAGCGCCCCAGGGCCTTCGCGAAATGCTGACGAAGACGCTAAGTGCGCTCCACTTCCTTCAGACGGGCAGCCTTGCCACGCAGGCCG